>JAIRTV010000305.1 GCA_031254675.1 Planctomycetaceae bacterium
CGGATTTAACGGCTTTACTATTGTTTTTACCGCCGTCAACTTCTTCCGGTTTTAATTTTCGGTATTCGATGTTACGAATACAGCCTTCGCTAACCCAGGTACAAAAACCAAGCGGTTGATATTGAGATGTTTCATCTCGAAGCGAAATTTTCTTTTCGCCAATTTTCAAATCAACTATCAATGTCTCTTTACGTTTACCGTCTTTGGTCGGTTCGTCGATCCAAACACGAATAAGTGTACCAGTTACGAAAACACGAAATTTGTACCATTGATTGTCCGTGAAACTAAAAAAAGAACTCGTCTCATTCTCCGAAGCATCCATGCCATCAACACAACTCAAACCAACCGTACCACCGCCCCAACCCCCATTGATAAACGTACAACATCCGTCACCAACCGGAAAGGTCAACGCCGCAAAAAAATCGTTACCAATTGTCCGTTTCGCTTCGTAACGAATTTCGTAATTGACGCGGGGAAATACTTTTTCGTATTTAATTCCGGTAATCATTGCGCCTTGACCAATGACGAGATTGCCATTGTTGACTTTCACTTCGCCATCCCCGCCAAAAACCGGAACCGACCAATTCGTAAGCGTTTTACCGTCAAACAATGGTTGCCATGCGTATTCTCCTTGCTGAGAAACACCCACCGAAAAAAAAGAAATCGCCAAAAATACAATAAAATTCATAGCAGTTGATAGTTGATAGTGGAAAGTGGATAGTAAAAAATAGTAAATAGTGAAAAGTTGATTGTGGATCGTAAAAGTAAGTTAATCGTTACGTTAGTAGGTAATAATCATGGATTATCAATCCGCTTGCGTCACTCTCCACTCTCCACTCTCCACTTTCAACTATTCTTGTGCGATAATATCTGTTGGATCATCAATTGTTTCATCGATTTGCACCGCGGTGTAACCTTTATAAGTGCCAGGGCGTCCCCAGTATTTGGGAATACCTTTAACACTAATCAAAAGAGGCGTATTCACATTTTTTTGCGTGCAAATAATATCACCCACCCGCAATTGGAGTAGTTCATGCATTTTAATTTTAGCATCCGCCAGTTTGACTTTGAGCGGAACATGAACATTGCGAATCGATTTACTGATTTTTTTAATTGATTGTGGTGTTGCCTGTTTTTTGTTATAAGTTGTCCAAGCGTTGGTATTTAATTTACCGGCGATCCGTTCAAAGGAATTGTACGGAATACAAAGGTTAATTGTTCCACGAACCTCCGTTAACGCCACCTCAAAACAAAGTAACACCACCACCTCATTAGGCGGAACAATCTGAATCAATTGCGGATTACTTTCCGTCTGAATAACTTCAAAATCCAACTCCATCACATTTTCCCAAGCATGTTTTAATTCCCTGAGAAATAATTTCGTAATCCGTAACACAAGCCGTTGTTCAATATCCGTCAACGGACGACGTGTTACCAATGTCCCTTCACGTCCCCCACCAAGTAACCGGTCAATCATAGGGTAAATAATTGACGGATTGATATCAAGAATAAGATTCCCTTCAAGCGGTTCGGCACGGAGTAAGTTGAAACAAGTCGGATTGTCAAGACCAAAAATAAATTCACTGTACGCTAATTGATCAACACTCGTCAATTTAACATCAATCACTGTTCGTAACATTGCCGAAAGTCCGGCGGCAAATTTCCGCCCAAAACCTTCATGCATTGTCTGAAGCGTTTTCATTTGTTCCCGATTAACACGTTCGGGACTCTTAAAATTGACAGGACCAATCTTTTCCTGATGTACCCAACTGGAACCGGACGAAATAACCGACGCCCCACCACTATGCCCCAACGGTCCCATTCCCGAAATGGCAGACGCACTCTTACCACTCACCGCTGTTACAGTAGGTTTTGCATCTTTCTTCTCCGACATCGACATGATGTTCAAGAGATTTTCAACTTCTTCTTGTGAAAGTACTTCCCCAGCCACGTTTTTTAGTGAATAGTTAGTAGTTAATAGTGAATAGTTAGTAGTTGATCAGTGAATAGTTAAATAAGTATAAGCATAATTTGTCGCCATGACTATACCCCAACGCTTGCGCAACTATTCATTATTCACTACTAACTATTAACTCTATCTGATGTTGTTGTTTTTTCCGGCGGCAAGGTGTGCGTTTTTCATGGCTTCATCACAAAGCGGACTCTCCGGACAAAGTTTACTAATTTCCTGAAACGCAATAAATGCCGTTTCAAATTCATTTTTACGAAGCGACACTTCGCCTTTGAGATACAACACACGATCAAGTAAAACAACATCCGGTGGATGTTGCAAAAGTTTTTGTAAATAAATTTCTGTTTGGGCGTAATCCTTTTTTTTGTACGCTTCGTAGGCAAGAGTCCATGTTGCGTGCGACCAATATTCACCGGCTTGGTAATTCCGGTAAATTCGAGTTAAATAAGTTGTTGCTTTGCGGCTGTTTCCGTCTTGCAAATCACCCAACGCCTGAAAATACAACGCTCCATCAATATGTTTACTGTTCGGAAAATGCTCCGCCAACAATTGAAAAAATCCAATCGATTTAATCGTATCGCCGTAAGAATCATAATAAATTCCGAGAAACCAAAGTGCATCCTGATATTGCGGCGATGACGAATATTTGTCAACAATTTTGTTGAGCAATGCAACCGCTTCCTGTTCTTTACCAAGATGATAATTCGCTTTACTTCGAAGCAACAAGGCTTCCGCAAAAATAGATTCTTCCGGTTTTTTTGCAAGGAGATCAAGAAGTTTCGCATCGACTTGTTCGTATTGTCTTGCGTTGTAATACGAATTACAGTCTCGAATTATTTTACGTTGTTCTGATTCGGAAAGAAGCGGTTGTGTGGTTGTTCCTGCGATTTCTGACGTATCAATATTTTTTGTTAATTCAAGTAATTGCTCTTGAGTTTCTTGCAACAAATTTTTCTGAACCATGTCGGACAGATTTGTTCGCGACGTTAACGTGGAAAAGACGGCGCGGGCTTGTTCGATGTCGCCGGATTGTGCTTTGGACAACGCAAGAAGTGAACCGGCTTTGACAAACGTCAGTTCATTCAATGTTCCTTCCGCTCCTGTTATGGTATAATTGATGTAATATTGTTTTGGGGTCGTCAACTGATTATATTGTGTTGCGAGAATTTGTTCCAATTGTTGTGCTGCGGCGGAATAATTTTTTTGATCATAAAATTCCGAAGCCCGCCAAAACCGTTCTAAATCAGTTCCTTGACGTGTTGGTTGCTGACGACCGGCAAAACGTCCACCGCCGTTATTGTTGGGATTCCATTGTTTGTTGTTACCGATGGTATTATTTCCCGATGTCCATTGCCCATTGGGAGTTTGACCTCGCGGCGGATTCCCACTCCCGCCCGCCCACGAACCTCGATCAGGATAAGGATTTTTCGGAGTTTCCGCCGGATTTGTTATTCCCGCTAATTGATTCGTTGTCTCCGTAACAATCATGCTAATTTCCGAACGTCCAAACAACGCCGCTTGATTGTGCATTTCCCGAACAATTGCGTTTGCTTTAACCGAATCCCCGTTTTTCGCATACGCTTGAGCGAGCAAGGAACAACCTTTCATAAATGATTCGTCATTCAGTTTCTGAATACCGATAGGTGTCGATTGAGTCAAATAATTGAATGCAACTTGTCCGGTTACGGAATTGTATTGAGGTTGGAGAATTGTTTCCAGCGTAAAAATTGTTTGCAACCAATTACGTTGGTCAAATAAAAACACCGATTTCAAAAGAGCAACTTCATCGCGATAAACCAAATCGTTTGCCCGTTCAATTTCTCCTAATAGATTTTGTGCCTGCTGTGTTTGTTTCAAACCGTAAAGACAACGGACTTTTACCAAATTGTCGTCGGTAGTCAACGGTGAAATTCGAGAAAACAGTTGTAAGGCGCCGTTGTAATCACCGAGTGCGCCTTTGCAACGTGCCAAAACGCGCATGGAATCCGTGTAATACGAACTTGTCGCCCAACGGCGTTGAAATTCGGTGAGAGTTGCGGTGGCTCTTTGAAAATCGCCGCGTTCGAACAATGTTACGCCCCATTGATAGGTCGCAGTTTCGACAACAACCGGATCGGTACTACTCATTAACTGTTGGAAAATGGCATCGGCTTCGGTGATTTTTCCGAGTTGATTTTTTGCCCACGCCAACCCGATTTTATTTTCAAGACTTTTGGTACCGTCGGGAAACATACGATCACATTGCCCGAAATACCATTCAGCTTCTTCGGCGGCATCTTCGGAGTTATTCCGCATGGCAATATCGCCAAGATAATACAGTACGAATTGCAAATTAT
>JAIRTV010000317.1 GCA_031254675.1 Planctomycetaceae bacterium
TGTGCTTGTCCGATAGTTCTGAAATCACTTAAAATTATATGTACGATAATAGGATTAGGGACAGTTTTTAGGAAATGCAACAAGAGATGAAGCGAATTATCGCTTCGGTAATATTCAAAAAAAATGACAAAATTGTTTCAAAATTGAGTTTTGCGCACACAATGACCGCAGATTGATTATTGACAATCTGGCAGGCAAGATAAATTAAATTCATTCAACACGAATGATTGGCAGATACAATCGACCTTTGAGAAATTCAAAACGACATTTTATTTTTGTTCTCGATTTATTAGTGATACATAATCATGGTTTAGGATATATTTAATCTGGACTTTTGCAAAGTTGTGTTTCACACTGTAAATCAAAGGGTTTGAAACATTGAAATCACCCGATTTTGCTGTATTGTTGTATCGTATATTGTGTTTATAAAATTTGTTCTAAAAATCAATATGTTGAAATATCAAGGGTTTTACAAATATCGTTTTAATAATATTTATGTTTTTTTGTTTCATAATGTGCAAAAATTGAGCAAAATTGGATTATAAGTCCTTTTGATATAACTAGTTATAAAATTTGCAAAAGTCCAGTTAATAAATCAGAAGACTCCATTTTCCTAATTTAATTGTTTCACTTTCTTGAATTTCTTTTTGATATAGTGTAACAATTGCGTCGGGAGCTCGTTCATAAAGTAACGTTTCCGGTTGAACAACTTTTTCAAATCCAAGATTTAACAATTTTTCCGTAACGCTATCCTGATTCCGGTCTTTAAGCGGAGTAAGAACATAAATCATTCCGTTTTCGCGACAAACAACTTCGACTGATTCAATGTTACTCCGAACAAAATGTTTGCCGTTAAGTTCTTTGGGACATTGAATCATCGTGTAGTTTCTGTTCTTGAACACTTTTTCGCCTGGTTTGAAAATTCCTTGTTCGGCTCCGTTTTTAAGTTCCAATTTCGGCGATGTTCCCAATCGGATCGGTTTACCATCTGCATGATTTTTCGGAGAATAAGCAGATAAAGCAATTTCTGTATCGGGTTTGTACAATTCCGTATCAGGTTGACCATCGAAAAAGTTTTCGCCGATCACACGTCCAAGCAAATAAAATTTTTGATCGTTATACCATAACACTGTTTTACCGTCTAATTGTGTTGTACTGGTATAAAACGAATTGCCGCTTTTTCGTTCAATAAATTTTTTGGGACAGTCAAACCAAACCGGTTGTTCGGCATCTTTTTTATAACGACCGGCGAAAAGATACAAGGGACCACGGTTTTGCCAGGGATTCGCGTTAAATTTTTCGTAGCGGTTATGCGCCATCAGAAAATACAAACCGCTGGCGGCTTCATTTCCTTTCCAATCGTAGATCGGACACGGCGACATGGGATGCGGAATCGGATCACCGCCGTCTTTCATCAGAAGCGTTTTCGGAGTTGTCCATGTTTCGCCGTTATCGTTACTGACCGACCACAACGGACTACCGGTTCCGCTTCGCATCACCACAAAAAGCCGAGCATCGGGAAGTTTAACAATTGCCGGTTCTTCGCAATGAACACCGGAATGTAACACTTTATCATTGGTCATCACCCAACGAACAACAAGATTTTTGATGGGCGGGTCTTGGTCGAGGTTGTCGAAATGAATAAATTCCGTAACCGTACGATATTTCGAATGAAAACTTGGATGAACGTAACGGCTTACGCCAACAAGATAATTACCGTTTTTGCCGACACGGGTTGGTTTTTGCCAAACCACCCATTCCGGCGGAATAGTTGTATCGGTACCGTCATTTGAAGTTCGCGGCATGGCGATTTCTTCTGGTTTTGTCCATGTTTCGCCGTCGTCATCGCTGTAAATTCCCATCATAATTCCGGTGTGTTGGCGATTTGTTGAAACTTTACCGGGAACGAATTGATTATAAAGTACATAAATTCGTCCCGATTTGCTGACCAACGGAAACGCCCAACTGGCAATCGCACCATTGTTGGCGATTCCTTCGGCAACTGTTTTATTTCCGGCTAACACATGCGGTTTTTCCCATGTTTTACCTTTATCGGTACTGCGTGAAAAAGCGACATGTTGATCGGGAGAACCTTCGACGGATGCCTGACACCAAAGGGCAAAGAGTTTTCCGTTTGGTTTATCGAATACTTGAAAATGATCGTTGTACATATCGCCGAGTTTTTCCGGTTCGACTTCTGGTACGAAAACCACATAATCCGGTTTCGAAAATTGAAGATCGGATTGAAAGTGTGGTTTCTGTTTCTGCCGTGATTCCGTATTACTTTTGATGCGTCCTCCGTATTCCTTAACCCAAACATTGATGTCGGGATTCTGTTGAGCCGAAACGGTAAATGGAAACAAAACAAGCAATAATGTTAAAACGAAAATTCTTTTCATAGTAAATACTCCTAATAATGGTAACAAGGTTAAAACGATAACAAATGAAAAACATCAACAAAATGATATGTCAACAAAAATTGTTTAATGCCGTTTTTATTAACGTTATTCATTACGGATATTCAACAGTAATATTGTATAGCCGTTTATTCTTTTGACAACTTCACAACTCAAACCGGAAGTTCAACGGATTTTTGAGAACTCCGTCTCTTAATCTCTTTTTATATTGATATATCATAAACCAGAATTTCGTCTCTATCAAGTGCTCTCTTCAAAAAAATAATTTTATTTTTTATTTTTGAAGATTAAATAGATGATTATTATTCATTTTTTATATCGTGAAAATTATGAACACCGAGTCCTATTTGTTTGAGGTGATTGGAACATTGTATTCGTCTTGCCGCTTCTCTCGCGGCTTGTACTGCCGGAAATACATTTTCTTAACGAATACTCTGATTTGATGTTGCCTCGAAAGTTTTCAAGGGACGGTCATAGAACCGGAAAACACTGATTTCCGGTATCAATCTTATTGAACCGCTTCCGTCTAATTGATCCGGCGTGTTGATATATCGTCCCCAACCAAAAAACCTGTTGCCGTTTCCATCAACATACTGACCGTCAGCAATTGATAAAATCAGTTGCGGAGCCGCTTCGATAATAATTGTAATATAATGTTTTCCGCTTATCAGCAGATTCGAATCAAAAGTATGCGAAATAACATTGCGAGATTCCTTTGAACTATCGGCGATTTCAATTGCGTAACTTCCATTTTCTTTGGCGAGAACTACAAATCCCAGACCGTCAGCATTACGGTTATCAATCAAAGGCGTTTCCGGTTTGAATCCGCTTTTCGGTACATCAATTACAAAATCAAGTGAAAATCCTTTTTGTTTCAGAACGTTTTGCGCTGTAACAGGAAAATCAATGCGATGCTCTTTTGTTTCAAAAACAAGACCATTTTGAGTCAACGGCGAAGTTTTATTGTCCAGTTCATCCGCAAGTCTTTTCCACGCGCCTTCGAGCATTGCCGTATCAATCTGATGTGTCCGTGCGACATCTTTTTGCGTTTCGGAAATCCAATAATTATTGTTGACAATAATCAGATCGGGATAACTCATTCGAACTTCCGGCTCATCGGAATAAATGGCGATTTCCGGTTGACCCCAGTAAATTTTTCCGTTTCTTTCCAAACCAGCACAAAGCCACGCCGGATTTCGATTTTCGAACGATTTTCCGCCGTTGTTATGACACCAGAAAAGATATTTACCGGTTTCAGTTTTCCAAACCATCGGACACGCACGCGGATGCCGTATGGTTCTTCCTGTAGCGTAAATCATCGGTTCGGGAATACTCCAATTTTTGCAACGGTCACGGCTGTACGAACAGGCGGGAAAACCTATTGTTGTACGATAAACACACATAAACGAATCTTTTTGATCCAAAGGAACGATATTATGTTCTTCCTGTACGCTACCATATTCGGGATGACGAATTCCGTGGTCGCCATCGGGAAGCATTTCCCAATGAATTTTGTCCGGGTCTTTTTCCGTCATAATATTGTTACTGTACAATATCCAGCCTTCACCTTTTTCGAGAAAATACTTACCCAGTTTCGAAAAAGCGAAATAAACATCGTTTCCTTCAATACGCGGTTTGCAAATTCCCCAAAACATTTGAACGAGTTTTCCCTCAATTTCCAACGTATCACAAGCCGTGCGCCGAATTGGGATTCTGTAACGTTTTGACCATGTTAAAGCGCCGTCGTCAGAGTAACGGTAAGCATACCAACCGTGTGTATCATCTCGTCCGAGTTTGATTTCGTCACCATTATAGGTATAAAAACTATAAATTCGCCCGAAAGAAGTTAATAATGGTACAACCCATGAGGCGGAAATTTCACCGGCAGGTTCGATGTCGATAAGTTGTCCCCAAGTTTTCCCCTGATCCGTACTGCGTGTTACAACAACATGCTGTCCTTTATTTCCTTCATGTCCGCGACCAGTGGTCATAGTACAAACCCATGTTCCATTTTCTAAAACGATAATATACGGCTGATCGCAATACAATTCGCAAGGAATTCGATTTCCTTTAACGATATTTCTGGGATCATCGCTTTCATGTAGCGAAATATTCGTCATTGTCAGTTTGAATTCATCCATCAAACCTTTGAAAACTTTTCCTTTGGGATGATTATTGGCTCCGAGTATGGGTGCGTCAATACTTAAATAAAGAATTTTCGGATCAATTTCCTGAGAACCAATTTCTTTATCGTTCAAAAATAACGACGCTTTATGTGAGAGTGTATCAAGAACGATTCGAATTTTGTACCAACATTTATTTTCCAACGGCGACGATTCAATTCGAATACGTTTTGTATTACCGTTATGAAAATGTAAAGCGAGTTTTTCTTTGATGATGGCAATTTGAAACATTCCCGCTTCCCATTGGTATCCTGAAACGCGAAAAATTGGTAACCAATCCGGCGGTTCCATTCCTGAATCCTGAAGATTCTCCGGTTTGAAATCAAGTTGCATTTCGAGATGAGTTACTTTGAAATTCCCATTGAACACCAAATGTGCTTCACCGTTGAAACGACCCGCATTTCCTTTGAAACCGTTTTCAAGTGTGATCCATTGGTTTGGTTGTTTCTCGAAATTTTCTATTACGACAACAGCTTCCGACGCAACTGTTGAAGAAACGAACAGAAGAAAACAGAACAAAAAAATTAAAATTCTCATTGTCATAAATTGGTTAAGTTTGAAAATAATTGTAATATTTTAAGGGTTGTTAGTTCTAAAGTTCATAACCATGAAGCGGACGGTTATAAATTCGTAACTGCTTGATAGAGGAATGTATTTTTAATGTATTGTTTTCAGACAGATTTTTTGGTGCGAGCCAAAAGCGTCCCCAACCAATATCCCGTTTTCCGTTTCCATCGTTGATTTGACCATCGACAAAGAAACTGATAATTCGCGGATTGTTATCGACAATCACGGAAATCCTTTGAATTGAACCGTTTAGTTGTGATATATCAGATGTCCAGGAAATTTCCTGCCTGTTGCCGCGAACATCATCACCATTCATTTCGAAACGAAAAGTTCCGTTTTCTCCAACAGTAACAGCGAATCCGTTTTTGTTTTCGTTTCGGTTATCCAAAAGAATTTCACCGGCAGAAAGTCCTTTGGAGTCAATTTTCATATCAATCGTCAAACCGTCGTGAAATTCCGTACCTGTTTTTGGAAAAGAAACATTTTGTTGCGATGTTTCTAAAATCAATCCCAATTTACTAACAGGATTTTTTTTACCGTCAAGATCATTTTCAACACGATTCCAAATTGCGTTGAGTAATGTTTTGTCGATTTTGTGAATTCTCGGCAATTCTTTTTCCGTTTCACTAATCCAATATTCGCCGTTATCTTCAATCAGATCGGGATAACTCATTCGAAGTTTCGGGTCGTCGGCATAGAGTAATATTTCCGGTTGTGACCAATAAATTTTTCCATTCCGTTCGATTCCGCCGCTGACCCAGACAGGGTTACGATTTTCGAACGATTTATGTGAATTATTGTGACCCCAGAAAAGATATTTACCGTTTTCGCATTTCCAGATCATAGGACAGGCACGAGGATGCCGAATAATTCGACCATTGGCGTAGGTCATTTTTTCAGGAAGACTCCAACTCAGGCAACGATCTTTACTGTACGAAATTGAAGGAAATCCGAGCCGTGTCCGGTACACACAAACGAAAGCGTCCTTTTGATTCATCGACAGAAGACAATGTTCTTCCTGTGTTGGTTCGAAGGCTGGATTATAAATTCCCTTGCGACCTTCCGGCAAGATTTCCCAATGAATTTTGTTCGGATTATTTTCTGTGAGAATATTATTACTGTGCGCAATCCATCCAGCCCCTTTTCCATCAACACCGTCGGTAATGGCGAACGGAAAGAAAACATCATTACTTTCAATGATTGGCTTGGCAATGCCCCAACACCAGATTCCTTTTTTTGTATCAATTGCCTCTTGTTGTAAATCCCATGCGGAACGGCGAATCGGAATCCAGTAACGTTTTGACCATGTTTGACCGTCGTCGTCTGAATATTTATAACAAAAATATCCTTGGATTTCATTCGTTTTGGGCTGTTTTTCTCCTCCGTGTGGCGGATTGTAAAATCCATAAATCCGTCCTGACGGTGTTACGAGCGGCATCACATATCCGCCGCCGTCATGTCCTGTTTCAATATTGATTACTTCACCCCATGTTTTGCCGCCGTCAGTACTGCGGACAGCAACAACATGTTGACCGCGACTCCCTTCGCCGCCGGGAGCAACCGTTAAACAGCAAACCCAGGTTCCTTTCGGTGTAACAACAATTAATGGTTGATCGGCGTAAAGTTCGTGATGTGTGATTTCTATTCCTTGCGTGATATTTCGCGGATCATTCGTTACAATATCTTGAAATGGTTTGAGCGTGAAAGTTATTTCGTCGATTAAACCTTTGAATGTTTTATGATTTCCGTTAGCAATAGCGGCTGTTCCGACGGAAAAATAGGAGATTAACGGATTCAGTTTTGCCGAATCGACTTTTTTATTGTTCAGAAATAAGGTTGCAGAATGTTCCTTTGCATCCATGATGAGTTTTAGTTGATACCATGTATTATTTTTGAGTTTGTCCGAATACAATTTGATGCGTTCTGTATTACCGTTATGAATATGGACGCTGGCTTTTCCTTCACGAAGAATCAACTGAAAATCGCCTGTTGTCCAATTTCCTGAATTGGTCAAAGGTCGCCAATCGGAAACTTCAACACCGGAAGTCTCAACATTTTCAGAATTAAAATACATTTCGACGGTAAGATATTCTGTCTTTTTATTGACACGAATATTGGCGTAAGCTCGTCCGTCAAATTGACCGGCGTTCCCTTTGACGCCGTCAACAAGAGTTACAAAAATATTCGGCTGTTTCTCAAACGATTCGCCAAATTTGAGTTCATCAGCAATCATAAAAGAAGCCGAAAAGGATAATTCCAAAATAATGCACAAAAATAATATGCTAATAAATTTATAGGACATGAATAGACCTTATCAGTGTTAAAATTTTAGATTGATGAATTAGAGTGTAGAGTACGATTGTGTGCATCTACACTCTTTTTATTACTTTAATGTTTCGAACCGATCATATAATAAATGTATCGAAAAATTTCGTTTATTTGTTACAACGATTTTGATTCGCTGCCGCAAGCGGATCCAACGGCTCCCCAAATACCGAAAGGACTTGAACTTTGTTCGTCTGCCGGAGTTGTTCGTGTTGCCGCTTCACCGCAGTCAATTGTTTCCGAAATAAAACGAACCGAACCATCCAACAAACCGCCTTGAATTCCGCCGGAATGATAACTCGTAGGTGTTTCAATTGCCGGAGGATTTCGTACATCTGACACACCGGCACCGGAAATATAAGCATTATTGTAACTTCGACATGAAGGACCGTTTGGAGGTAAAATCGTTGTAAAATAATTTGTGATACATCCTGAAAACATGGAAAGTCCGCGTCTTGCATAATCGTAGGGAGCGGCAACCAAAGTCCGATCCGTTGAGCTGATTTGTTTAAGACAATCGCTTGAACTTGTCAAATAAGCATCAGTAAAAACGTTGTCTCCGCTGGCATTAGTTCCTTGTTTGATTTTCTTGTCTCCGTTACCAGAGGAACCTCCCTTAGTCGAAAGTGATTTTTCGGAAATGGCAAGCGTATTACTTGTACCATCTGAAACGGCTGCCATACTTACCCAAACACCGTTACTGAAAACACCCCGCGATCTTCTGGTAGTTCGACCATTACCGTGACGGTAACAATTGTCTTCCGACCGATCACCAACACACATTACATAATTCGATGCCGCACTGGTATTCCACTCGGTGCATGGACTAACAACGTTTTCACTGGGGCAAAGAAGTGTTGCAATATTGGTTTGGAATCCCAGTTTCTTTTGAGCGGCAGGTAAAGTAGAAGCCGGAAAATTATCGGGACGTGTTCCTGATGTATCGTCTTCATAAACAAATTGTTGTAACACATCGTAACGTGTAGTTTGTTCCATAAAAGGTAAGACTGCGTAAGTGGTGTTGAAGTTGGATTTGACTTTGCCGGGAATCAAGATGCAAGCGGCGGGAAGTGAACCGCATGTGTCATGATAGTTGTGTACGGCAATCAAATATTGTTTCACATGGTTACTGCAACTCATCCTCCTTGCCGCTTCTCGTGCAGCCTGAACAGCAGGCAAAAGCAAGGCGATCAAAACTCCGATGATCGCAATAACTACCAAAAGTTCCACCAGGGTAAAACCAAATGGTGAAAATCGGATAAGAGAGATAAATTTTCCCGAACAGTGCCAGAAAGATGAATACTTTCTACTATTCGTTTTTAGCTCTCTACTCCATCTACTACCCCCCCCCCCCCCGTGCCCCGATTTAAATTTGGAATTTTGTGCAAAAAAGATGAACAAATACAA
>JAIRTV010000329.1 GCA_031254675.1 Planctomycetaceae bacterium
CTGACGATTCCAATGATGGGTCCCGCCCCAATCGCTTTAGATTTCGCCTTCCCAATCAGCAAGGATAGCCGCGATGAACGACAAGTCTTCTCGTTTAACGTCGGATTCATGAGATAAAATGAAAGGACGATAAAAGTAGGCAATGTTGTTTTTTTATGACAAAAGCAGAATTTTGAAGTGCAATGAATATCAATACAAATAAACATTTGATTTACAAAAATCGATATCAGCAGCGGACGGTAATTTTATTGTTTGTTCTTTTTTTTGTTCTGTGTTTTTTATTGACGGGTTGTATTGGGCTTGGTTATCAAGTTGGCGCGAAGTCGTTGTTTGGTCAGGATGTTCAAACGGTTTACGTTCCGATATTCCAATCGGATTCAGAGAACCGTGATATTGCCGAACGATTAACCGAAGCAGTTTGCAAACGGATTGAGAGTCGATCTTCTTATAAAGTGATCAGTCGTCCAACAGCCGACAGCGTTTTGGAAGGGCAAATTGTTGATCAACGAAAAGGCGTAACAATTGTCAACAATTACAGTGATCCGCGTGAAATTCGGGGGACGTTGAATATTCAGATCAAATGGCGTGACCGTCGAAGCAACGATTTACGGCAATTCGATATGATTCCTTGGCATGACGGTTCCGGTCGTGCGTCGGCAACAGGATATCTGGTACCGGAATACGGACAATCCGAAATAACAATGGAACAACAACAAATTGATCAGATTGCGGATCAAATTGTCGGAATGATGGAAACACCATGGTGAATAGTTGAGAGTTGTCGGCAAGTTATAGACCGACATATTCGGAGTAGATTGATAACGCTTCTGTTTCGTCGCGTGCATTTTCAATAATTGCACGTCCATCTTGAAAAATCTGAATACAATAACGTCCGTTATCAAAAGTCAACATAAATGGGTGGACATTGATTTTGGTTTGGTTGTTTGTGCTTTTTGCTAATTGTTCTGCAATTCTTTCGAGTGGAAGTTGTACGGGTTTTGGCGGTATTACTTGAATGGAATTATTGCCGCAGAGCCGCGTCACACGGGAACCGCCCAACCGATAGAGCAATTCGTAACGTCGATGAACACAAACAGGACAGTCAAGGTCTTTTTCAATACGGATTGTTTTGAACCGGTTGTTCCATACATCCGCAACAAAAAGTTCGTTTCGAATATTGTTTGCTCCTGTTAGAATTTTCACCGCTTCCGCAACCTGAATTGCGGTAATCATTCCGGTTGCCATATTCAGCACGCCGGCAACCGCACAAGATTGTCCGGTCGCCGAACCGGATTCAGGCGACACAAAACACCGCAAACAAGGACTTGTTTCGTGCGGCAACAAATTCATTGACATTGTTTCCGCTCCCAATGCCGCACAATAAATCCAAGGTATTCCCAATCGAGAACAGGCTTCGTTGACCAAAAACCGCGTTTCCCAATTGTCCAAACCGTCCAGTACCAGATCAACCTTGTCGAAGAGTTGTTCGATATTGGCGGCGTTGAGTTCGGCGACAACCGGTTCCAACATTATTTCGGAATTGACGCGGCTCAAATGATTGCAAGCCGCAACCGCTTTGGGATAACGTTTTTCGGCGTCGTTTTCGTTGTAAAGAATTTGTCGTTGCAAATTATTTTTCTCAACGTAATCTCGGTCAATTAACCGGAGTTGCCCGACGCCGGCGCGGCAAAGCAGATTTGCGGAAACCGACCCCAACGCTCCCACGCCAACAACCGCAACCGTTGATTCCAACAGTTTTTGTTGACCAATCCGACCAAGACCGGAAAAAGCAATTTGACGCGAATAACGTTCCATGAATTGATTGTACTCCGGTTCGGCGTGATTGCAAGTTTTCTACCAACATCTTGTTCCCAACAGCAAAACGAAAAGATTCGTGATGACAAAAACGATTATCGAATCGGAATATTTATTTTCGTTTGACCAATGACGCAAGTGATCGGAAGACGCCGGACATTCCTGAAGGTGGTTCTGTTGGTGGTGATTTCGGCAATTCCGGTTTTGTTTGTCCGGACGCAAGACGTTTACCGATTGGGCGTGTTGGCAATGTTGGTTCGTGGGTTTCCGAAACGGTGTGATTGACAGAAACAGCCGAATGAATTGGAGTGGTCGAATTTATTTTGTTACCGGATTGAACAGCTCGTCGGAGTTTTGGTCTTGGCGAAAACCCCTCAACATCTGACGAATCCCCTAAATCCGAAGAGGAAACAGCGTGGGAAACGGTGTGGGACATCGGCAATGTAATTCGATGAACCGGTTTTGTGTGTGGTTCATCCCATTCGGGGTCGGGCGGCATGATTGGTTCTTTGGGTTTGTCGGAATGCTTTTTGTGTCCGAAAATTCGTCGGGATATTTTTTTGTCGTCTTCCTGTTGTTCTGATTGTTGTTCGGAATACGGTGCCGAATACTGTTCTGATGATTTTTCCAATGGTTTTTCGGACGAATGGTGAAGAGAAACCGCATGGAGATTATTTACGTGGAGATTATTTACATTGACATTTTCGCCGAAATAAACTTTTCGTGCTTCGGGATGATTTAGAACTTCTTCCGGTGTTCCGTGACAAAGGACGCGACCGGCTTGAATGACATAACTCCGTTGCGTAATTTGAAGCGTATCTTGCACGGAATGATCTGTGATCAAAATAGAAATTCCTTCGTTGGAGAGTTGCCGAATAATTTCTTGGATTCCCGTAACTGTGATCGGATCGACAGCGGCAAAAGGTTCGTCGAGCAAAATAATTTTCGGCTCGGACACAAGCGAACGGGCAATTTCCAATCGTCGGCGTTCACCGCCTGACAAACCGCCGCCGTAATTGTACCGCAAATGAGTCAACTGGAATTTTTCTAAAAGTTCATCGCAACGTCGTTTGCGAATTGATCGTTTCATACCGAGCAATTCCATAATTCCGTAAAGATTATTTTGAACGGAGAGTTTTTGAAACACGCTTCGATCTTGTGGAAGATAACCCATTCCGCCTTCGCGGCTTCGGCGATACATTGGCCAATTGGTTACATCTTGTGAACCGAGATAAACGATTCCGCCATTGGTGTTAATTAGTCCGCAAGCCATACGAAAACTGGTTGTTTTTCCGGCTCCGTTCGGACCGAGCAGCCCAACGATTTCGCCTTTGTTGACGTGAAAACTAACTCCGTCAACAACCCGACGTTTACCGTAAATTTTCACTAATCCTTCCACCCGAAGAATTGACGAAGGAATAGAATAGTTATTTCCATAATCGCCGGACGAATAGGTTCGGTGTAACGTATCTAACGCATTTCCTTGATACATAAAATCATCGACAATAGTCGCAAGTCAAAAGTCTTTATTAGTTTTTTTCCAAACTATTTTAAATCTACGATAGTAGAAATTGCGAAGTCATTGAGACATTCAAGTGAGATCATGGTCTTATTTATATCTACGATAGTAGAAATTCAAATCTTTATTGACCGACTTGATCTTCTATTTGCGAACATGGTTAACAACAGCAAAAATGTTTTGTCTAATCTTACAAAATTTTTTACTGTTGCGTCAAGAGCAATTCCGTTCATCTTGCTTAAAATTCCGAAATAATAGACCTTCTCTTTAGACTTCCTAAGACAGGGACAACCTTTCGCCGACAGCAACCGTGGATGAATATCCTTCGGCGAAAGGTTGCCTACCTCTTTCAGGTTTAGTGTAAGTCTTTGTGTTATAAAGGTTTATAGAAACATATAAGTGGCTGTTCACTGCCAGGTTCACTCCTCAAAACAGCGTTGTTCACCGGGAATAGAAATTAATGCAAACTACCGGCTATAAATAGGTTATGAATCATTTCAACAGAAAATTGTATCGATAATCTTGTTTTGAAGTGTTTGTTAATTTTGTTATAATGCAGGTGTTTTAAGTATTCGTAACAAATGATTTTGACGATTACTGGAATCTTAACTGGACATGACTATCATCAAAATCGGGAAGAGCTCATCATAGTAGAGCATGTCGGTGATTTCAAGAGACTATTTGATTTGGAGTCATTTTGAATCATTCCGTTCGGCAATTAGTATGAAAAACTTGAGGAATAAAAATCATTTTTAGCGAAAAATATTTTTGAA
>JAIRTV010000346.1 GCA_031254675.1 Planctomycetaceae bacterium
ATTTGACTTTTCGCAAAGAATATTGCGAAAATCCCGACAACACATTTGACTAAATTTTCCATTGTCATTTTCCTTATTTTACAAGGTTTTGCTAAAATAATTGCGAAACATTCGCCGCAAAACAACACGGCAAAAATACGAATCACAATCAACTAAGTTTCATAGTTTATGTTAAGCAGAAAAAATTGTCAAGAGACTTTTTTAATTTAAAAAATTTTTTTGGGTAATGATTCAGTGGAATTTTCGTTAAAAATAGGTAAACCCGAGGTGGGCAACCTTTTACCGAAACAAAGGTGGATGACCTTTTACCGAAACAAAGGTGAGTGACCTTTTACCGAAACAAAGGTGGATGACCTTTCGCCGAAACAAAGGTGGGCAACCTTTTACCGAAACAAAGGTGGGTGATGTTTCGCCGAAACATCACGTCGGTGGTAGCCGACTAGCCCCTGCTTACGGACGGCAATTCGTGTTGTCAAACGGTTTGGAGTCCAATTACCATCCGAACACAGGGACGAGTTGCCTAGCGGCAATGCGACCTTTCGGCGAAAGGTCGCCTACCTGAGATCGCCTACTCTTTTGCAAGGAATACGTACTCTTTGGTTTGGAGTGCGTGACTTTTTTTGATTTTTGCATTCCCAAACGGAAAAAAAAGAGCGTTGCTAAACGGTGAACAGCATGAATTAGCAGAGCCGAAAACAACCCAAACCACCAATTTTGATAAAGAATCCTATTCGATCCTGTTCGTGGATGAATTAATTTGAAAAATTGGGGTTGCCGAAATGTTTTTTTTCTTGTAGAATCCCGCAACTTTTGGCAAGGAACTGAGAAATAAACCCGAGAACCACAGAAATAACCCGCAAAAAGATTACCGTTAATATCAACAAAACGAAAGAAAATTCAAAGGAATGAATTTTTTTAACCCGAGCAAGGAGGCTCTTTTGTATGTTCGCAATTCAGGCGATTCTTTCAACCTTAATATTGGCAACCGCACCCGCCCCACAAGATGCAACCCTTCTTTTTATCACCACACCCAATTGCCAATATTGCCGGCAGGTAACTCCGTTGGTCAAGGAGATTGCCGACATGGGTTATGCGGTCGAAACAATTGACGCTTCCCAATCCGCCGACTTCGTGCGGAACCAACTCAACGTCTCCCAGTTTCCAACCTTTCTCATGATCGCCCAAAACCGAATTATTGACCGTGTTGTCGGCGGCGACAACCCTATCACTCTAAAACCGAGAATCCTCTACATGTTCGAACGCGCCACCACATCACAACAGAAAAATCACGAAATCGTCCAAGCCGCCTTCACCACCCCCGAAAATACAACCAACCCAATTCTCCAAACAAACCTCAAAACCAACTCACCAAACATCAATTCGCCCCAAATTAACGAAAAACAAGCAAAAATTCCCGCCAATATCTCCACTATCTCCACATGGCTCGCCTCATCCGTTAAACTTCGCGTCGATGCCGACAATACCCATTCGTGGGGAACCGGAACAATTATCGATACCCGAAAAGGCGAAGCTCTCATCCTCACCTGCGGGCATATCTTTCGCGACTCAAAAGGTCAAGGAAAAATCGAAGTCCATCTGTTCGGACAAAATTCAAGCGTTAAAGTGTTCGGACGTTGTTTATGCTACGATCTCGAAATTGATTTGGCTCTTGTCGTGATTGTTCCGCCGTGTCCCGTTCAAGCCGTCCCCATCGCCCCTCCACAATATCAAATCACACCAGAACAATACGTCTGGAGTGTGGGTTGCGACAGCGGCGCCAACCCAACCACAAGAGAACATCGTATCTTGTCAACAAACCGAATCGGAACACCACTCAACAATCTATTGCCGTTTCACTACATTCAAGTTTCCGGCGCACCAGTCAGCGGACGAAGCGGCGGCGGACTCTTCACCGAAAACGGCTATCTCATCGGTGTTTGCAACACCGCCGATCCCGTTCAGAATGACGGGCATTTCGTCCCTCCCTCCATCATTCGCCACCTCTTGCAATCAATGTTACTCTCAGAAATTTACGAAAAACCCTCGCTCCAAGATAACACCTTCACCACAACACCAACGTCAACAACCCAAAATCTCCCAACACAAAATTTATCAACCCAAAACCCAAAAATCGCCAACCCCACCTTCACCAATCCTATTGCCACAACTCCCACTCCAAACACAACCATATCCACAAATTCCGCTTCGCCTAACCTAACAAAACCACTCGCTCCACTAAAAATTGCAACTCCATCCATTACCACAACTGTTGCGTCGGAATCCTTCGCGGAACAAGGAATCGACGAAAAACAACAAGCGACATTAGATGAAATCAAACGCCGACAACAAGACGGCGATGAAGTTCTCTTAATTGTTCGATCTCGCCGAAATCCCGAAATGCCCAGCGAATTCATCCGGCTCAACGGAAACTACAACCAATTCCTTGACGCTTTGACCAAACCCGAACCAGTTGCCAATACTTCCTCTTACAATCCGGTCATCTTTTCCTCTCACGAAATACCCAACCCAAAACAACTCCCCAATCATTCCTCTCCAACAATTTCAACAACCGACCGACAACCTGTTTCTTTTCCTGTGTTGCATTAGTATAATGATTCGTCTCCATACTCGAAGGAACTCCCAGAACAATTTTCAGGAAACTTTTCACTATTGTGCGGACAAATTAACCGCCCAACAACAAATCAACACAAGGAGAAAACCATGTTAAAAATTGGTATTACCGGTCTAGGTTTTATGGGAATGATTCATTATCTGGCTTACCAACAACTCCACGATGTTCAAGTCACCGCCATCTGCGAAACAATTCCAGAACGCCGCAACGGAGATTGGACAAGTATCAAAGGTAATTTCGGTCCCCAAGGGACAAAAATGGATTTGACCGGAATCGCAACTTACGCCAATCTAAACGAACTACTCGCCGATCCCAATGTCGATCTGCTTGATATTTGTCTTCCGCCAAACGCCCACGCCACAACAGCAATTGCCGCATTAAACGCTGGAAAACACGTATTGTCTGAAAAACCAATTGCGTTAAAACTTGAAGACGCCGACAACATGGTCGCCGCCGCAAAAACAAACAATAAACTATTCATGGTGGCTCATGTTTTACCGTTCTTTACCGCTTATCGCTTCGTTTACGAAGCAGTTCAATCCGGTTGTTACGGCAAATTGCTCGGCGGACATTTCAACCGCGTCATCTCCGATCCAACATGGCTCAAAAACTTTTACGACATGAACACCATTGGCGGACCGCTTTTAGATTTACATATTCACGATGCGCATTTTATTCGGTTGTTGTTTGGGTTGCCGAAAACGGTTCAAAGTTCTGGACGCTTGCGCGCCGGAACCCCCGAATATTTTAGCACGCAATTCCTCTACGACGATCCCAATATCCTCGTTACATCAAACAGCGGTTGTATTTTTCAGCAAGGACGTCCGTTTATGGCAAACTTCGAAGTCCATTTCGAAAAAGCCACACTCGTATTGGACGGGCAAACTCCAACCATTTTAACCGAAGATGGAAAATCCGAAAAAGCAACTTTGCCCAATCTGGACGAAATTGCAGTGTTCGCCAATGAATTAAGCGAAGTTGCCAACTCCGCGCAAAAAAACACCGTCTCACCTATTCTCGGCGGACAACTCGCCCGCGACGCCTTGTATTTGGCGTTAAAAGAAATGGAATCCATCCATTCCCGAAAACCCGTCAACTTATAAAATAAAACGTGAAATATTTTTCATTCGAAATTCAAAAGGGCAATAATGTCAAACCGTAGAAAATTGCCAATAGGTGTACAAGACTTTGAAAAACTACGATCAGGAAACAATGTGTATGTTGATAAAACATCGTACATTTATCAACTCGTAACAACAGACGCTCCTTATTTTCTTAGTCGTCCTCGCCGTTTCGGTAAAAGTCTTTTCCTGTCCACTCTTAAAGCTTATTTTCTCGGAAAAAAGGAACTCTTTCACGGTTTGGCACTTGCTAAGTTGGAACGTGAATGGCTGAATTATCCTGTTTTTTATTTGGATTTGAACAAAGCCGCCTATCAAAACGAACAAACACTCAATGATGTTCTTGATGAACTTTTGAAACAGTACGAAACAGAATGGGAAGTGACGAATATTGCCGCAAGATTGTCGTTGCGTTTTGACAACCTGATCCGAACCGCTTCTAAAAAAACGGGACGAAAAGTTGTGGTGTTGATTGATGAGTACGACAAACCGTTGGTCAACACCCTCGACAACACCGAAGTAAATCAATCAATGCGTAATATATTGAAAGGTTTTTACGGTGTTTTGAAAAGTGCGGATGCCTATTTACGTTTTGTGTTTCTGACCGGCGTCACTAAATTTTCTAAGGTTAGTGTTTTTAGTGATTTGAACCATTTGAAGGATATTAGTTTGAATCGACACTACGCCGGTATCTGCGGAATCACCGAAAAAGAATTGATACATTATTTTGAACCGGAAATTCAATTATTATCGGAACAAGTTCATCTTTCTTACGACGAAACACTCGCGAAATTGAGAAAACATTACAACGGCTATCGTTTTTGCGAAGACATCGAGACAATGTACAATCCGTTTAGTTTGCTCAATACCTTTGACGCCGGCAATTTTCATAACTATTGGTATGCAACCGGTACTCCGACTTTTCTGGCAAAAATGCTCAAAGAAAATGATTTCGATATTCCCGATTTAGAAAACAATGTCCATGTTTCTGTCGCCGATATTACTGATTACAAAATCGGTGCGAATAATCCCATACCGATTCTTTATCAAAGCGGTTATTTAACGATTCGAGATTATCATACAGAATTTGAAGACGAACTCATCTTAGGGTTTCCGAATGAGGAAGTGAAATATGGCTTTTTGCGGGAGTTGTTGCCAGTTTACGCGCCGCAATATACAATTCATCAAAAATTTTCAGCAGTGTCTTTTCTTAGTACGCTCCGTGCTGGCAATATTCATGGTTTTATGGAAACTTTACGTGCGTTTTATTCGAGTATTCCTTATGATCTCATGAAAAAGGAAACAAAAAACGAACGTTATTATCAATTTGTGTTTTATCTTCTCGTAACTCTGATGGGGCAATTTGTTCAGACGGAAGTGAAGCATGCGTTAGGTCGTGCCGATGCGGTCATCAAAATGTCTGACACGATTTTTGTTTTTGAATTTAAAATGGCAAATCACGGTACGGTAGAAGAGGCTCTTGCACAAATTGATTCCAAAGAATATCTGATTCCTTACAAAGTTGATGGACGAAAATTGGTCAAGATCGGTGCTGTTTTTAGCGAGAAAGAACGTACACTCGACCGTTGGAAAATTGAACAATAAATTCGACAAAAGAGGTAAACGCCTTATTTTAAGTGTTGCAAAGAGATTGTTTTGTGTTGTTGTATTTCCGTTTGCTGTCGATAATGTTATTTAACGTTGGATTAGTTACGTAAAACATAGAAACATGTTAAGACTGTGGCTTTTTAAAATTTTATTGCACGAAAAAACAATGTTCCGTTCCATTTCTCTATTTTGTTTTATTATTTTTCTTTTGATTATTTTTTGTTCCGGATGTAAAGACGACACGATTCCGGCAACATTTGAATCATCGCAACCGGCATCCGAATCGTTGTCCGCACCGCCGTTGCTTGCCGATCCGCTGCAACCGCGTCCGGCGGCAACCGTGAATGGGTTGACTCCACGCGAAACGAAAACAGAGTTGGCAATTTCGGTTTCGCCAGAAACAGCGAACACAACAGCGGAAACAACAATAGAATCTGTTAATGAATTGGCGAAAACCGAAACAATTTTACCGGAATCAATTTCAACAGCGCCGGTATTATCGGAAACGCAATCACCTTCTCCTTTTCCGGTGAACGATGTTTTTGTTCAAGCCGCAACGAATCAGGATTCCGCAACAACATTGAGCGGTTTCGATTTGACAACGCCCGATTCGCCGCATTCGGAAACGCCGATCACCAACAAAACAGAATCTGTTGCGATAACCGACGAAGTAAAACCAGCCGATTCAACTCAACCAACATCCGAAGAAATAACCGCAACCTCTCTTATTCCGAAAGAATCGGAACTTGAGGCAACACCGTTTGTTCCAGAATCTGAACCGCCACAATCATCCGGCGTTGCGAAAAATGCTGAAACAAGTTCCGAGACAACTCCTATCGTAACAGAACCGTTTGTTCCTGATTCGGCTCTTGATTCTGTTCCCGTTACGCCTTATCCGGTAAACCCGCTCCGGCAGGAAACGGAAACGCCAACAACAGACGTTGTTGCAAAAACAAATATTGAAACATTGACCGTCGAATCTGTAACAACAAACACCGAAACGTCGGCGACAGATAATATTTCAAAAATCAATAACGAAACGACAACTGAAAATACCGTTGCCCAAAACAATACTGAAATTCCTGAGTCAAATGTTATTCCGTTGGAGGCGAAACAACCATTTGATCCGGTGACGGTTAATGGCGAATTGTTTGCTGATTGGGCGCAACCGAAATTGCTTCTTGTGTTTACGGGATTTATGAACGGTTATGTTGAGCCGTGTGGTTGTGCCGGTTTGGAACAGATGAAAGGCGGTTTGAGTCGGCGTTACACGTTTTTTAAGGAACTTGAAGAGAAAAAAGGTTGGCAAGTTTTTCCGATTGATGCCGGTAATCTCAACAAGGGTTTTGGTCGGCAAGAGGAATTGAAATTTAATTTTGTTATTGATGAAGCACTTCGTTTGATGAAATATCAAGTGACCGGCATTGGCAATCGGGAACTCCTTTTACCAACGGACACCTTGATTTTATACTGTGTTGATGTTCCTGGTATTCCGCGTCGTTACACTTCGGCAAACGTAGCAATTATGCAATTCGATCCCGATTTTACGGCGCCGTACCGAATTTTTGAACAAAATGGTGTGAAAATCGGTGTCACATCCGTGATTGGTCAATCGTTGCTCAAAGACATCAACAACGAAGATATTCAACACGACGATGCGGTAAAACGGTTGAAAGAAATTCTGCCGCAGTTTGCAGCGGAAAAATGTGACAAACGAGTTTTAATTATTCATGGTTCGGCGGAGGAAACGAAACGGATTGTCAAATCAATGCCGGGGCAATTTGATTACGTTATTCCAAGCGACACACCGGCGGAACCGCCATTCCGACCCAATTGGATTGACAACAGTATGTTGATTGAAGTGGGCGAAAAAGGAAAATTTGCGGTTGCGGTTGGGCTTTATGACGATCCGAACACGCCGTTTCGTTATCAACGTATTCCGTTGGATTCCCGATTCGAAAATTCTAAAACGATTACCGCTCTGATGCAATTGTATCAGGAACAGCTTCAAGAAACCGGTTTGCAGGGGCTGGGAATCAAACCGATTCCGAATCGCCGTGCGGTTGAAGGTGGGAAATTTGTCGGTTCAAAATCTTGTGCGGATTGTCACGAATTATCGTTTCAGGTGTGGCGAAAATCACGTCACGCCAATGCGTGGCGTTCTTTGGCGGAAACATCAAAACCGTCACGAACATTTGATCCCGAGTGTATCGCTTGCCATACTGTGGGTTGGAGTCCGGTGGAATTTCTGCCTTACGAACACGGATTTCTGGGCGAAAAAGAAACACCGCAATTGTTGGATGTCGGTTGCGAATCCTGTCATGGTCCCGGTGAAAACCATGTCAAAGCGGAACAAAATTCCAATGCGGCACTTCAAGAACAACATCGCAAAATGATTCGATTACCGCTTGAGGCGAATGTTGCCAAAAAAGTTTGTATCCAATGTCACGACGGCGATAACTCACCTCATTTCGATTTCGAAATTTATTGGCAAAAAATTATCCACAAAGAAACAGAATAAACTTCAACCCACAACAAATAGGCGTTGAAATATTACAATAATCTTGCAATAATTTTTAGACAATACAGACATGAAACAATAAATTGACACACCAAAACTATCTCATGTGTGTCGATTGTAAGTGTTCACGATAATTTTTTGTTTTCCGAATTTATGTTTGGTTCATTGATTCTCAAAAATCCGGTTTTGGTCGCATCAGGGACATTCGGTTATGCCCGCGAAATGGAAGGTGTTGTTGATTTATCGCGGTTGGGCGGGATTATTCCCAAAACGGTTACACTCGCTCCACGATCCGGCAACATCCCACCACGAACAGTCGAAACCGCCTCAGGATTACTCAACTCAATCGGACTCGATAACGACGGAATCGATGAATTTTTGGAAAATAAATTGCCGTATCTCAAAACTCTTGGCACAAAAATTATTATCAGTATCGCCGCAAAAAATATCGAAGAATGTTTGATTTTTGGCGAAAAATTGGATTCTGTTTCTGGAATTGATGCCGTCGAACTCAATCTATCTTGTCCGAATGTGAGTGGAGGAATTGATTTTGCCACCGACCCGAAATTGTGTGAAAAAATTGTTGCGACATTTCGTCGTGTGACTTTACTTCCGATTTTGGTGAAATTATCGCCCAATGTGACACGTATTGACGAGGTGGCGCGGGGAGCCGAACAAGGCGGAGCGGATGGTATTTCGGCAATCAATACTTGTCTCGGTTTGGCAGTCAATTGGCGGCAACACCGTTCGCGTCTTGGCAACGGTTTTGGCGGATTGAGCGGTCCGGCAATCAAACCAATCGCATTGCGTTGCGTTCGGCAAATTTTCAACGCGGTCGAAATTCCGATTCTCGGTATTGGCGGAATCGAAACAATTGACGATGCAATGGAGTTTTTCGTAACAGGCGCGTCCGCCGTCCAAATTGGAACCGCCAATTTTTACAACCCAACCGCAACAACCCAAATTCTTAACGCCTTACCCAACGCCCTCAACGAATTAGGAGTCAAAAATATTGCGGAAATTATTGGAACATTGGAATTGTGTCACTCCGGTAACCCTTCTTCCGTTCACGAACCGACTGAATAAAAAATTGCCAAACAATAAACATAAAAAATGAGTCAACATGATCTCATTGTTTTGGAATTTTGGGATAATTCTTTTTTACCTTTATTTTTTTCCAAGATTGTATGCTGAAATCTGTTTGTTTTCCGCTTTGTGTGTTGTTTCTGTTTGTGTTTTTTTCTTTTCAGTTGACCGCCGAAGAGGAACCGTTGATCACATTGCCAATGCTCCATCTCGAACCGGTTCGCGTTTCCCAAGAGCAAAAAGAAATCGCCGAAAATATTTACCGGCAAGCAGTTGCGGCGGCGGAAAACAAACAAGGTCTTGAAGCAATGCGATTGGCAATTAAGGTGTTGGAAACGAATCCCGATCATGAAATTGTGCGACGTATTTTTGGTTTTAAACTGTTTCATGGACAATGGCGTACAGGTTGGGAGATTGACCGTCTGACAAAAGGGTTTATTGATCATCCGGTGTTTGGTTGGATACCGAAAGAATTTGTGGCTCCTTACGAATCAGGAAAACGGATGATTCCTCAATTTGGTTGGGTTGACGCCGACGAAGCCAACCGATTTCATGCGGATATTCGTCGTGGTTGGCAGATTGCAACGGAACATTACGATCTTTTGACCAATCATAGTCTTGAAGAAGGTGTTCGCCTGAGTCGGCGTTTGGAACATCTTTATCGGGCATGGAAAATGTTGTTTTTCAATATGCTTTTGAGCGAAGAAAAATTAGCCAAACTCTTTACAGAATCATTGTCGGGCGGTACGTTACCGCGTCATCGAGTTTATGTTTTCCGCGATAAACAAGATTATGTTGCTTTCCTGAAAAACTTAGAGCCAGGATTCGAAATGCAACTTCGTGAATCGAATGGGTTTTATCATCCGCAACGTTTCATTTCCTATTTTTTTCCGGTTTCTGCCGACATGGACCAATTCGATGCGGATACCGTTCGTAAGGCGTTGTACCACGAAGGGACGCACCAACTTTTTCAGGAAGCTCGTCCCAAGTCGAATCTTCCGGGAGTTCGGAACAATTTTTGGATTGTCGAAGGTATTGCCATGTTTATGGAAACATTCCGCATCGAAGAAAATCAATACAAAATCGGTAACAAAAACGATTCGCGACTCTTTGCCGCAAAAGCACATCGATTTGACCCGGACTATCTATTTTATCTTCCTTTTGACCAAACGACGGCGCTCGGAAGGAAAGAATTTCAAACTCATCCGCGATTAGCGAGGCTTTATTCGCAATCGGCTGGTATGACGCATTTTCTAATGCTTGATCGTCAAGGGCAATATCGTTATGCTATTTTTGAGTTGTTACGTCAGGTTTATTCTGGAAGCGCCAAACCAAACACATTGAGCAAACTTACCGAACGTTCCTATCAAGAACTTGACCAAGAATACACCGAATTTCTAAAAACGGTACCATAAACCCTTTTCGTGCTTTTTGTGTAACTTCGTGTGTTTCGTGTTAAAAAATTTCTCCCGTTACGCAATAGCGTTCAAAATATCATCCTCGACAAGGTCAAAACCATAATCAGCCCAAAAGGCGTTAAGGGCGTTGACGGTTTGGGATTGTAACGGCTTTTGCAAGGTGTAAATGTTCGAAAATGTTGCGCGATATGTTTCCGTTTGAGAATCGTAATAAGTAGCAACAAGAATATAATCATTGTTGGCGAGAGGATTCGTATCTGTCCAACTTCCTGATGAGTTGTTACTAAAAGAGAGGCTGCCGGAAAGATTCTTGCCCGCTCGGTAAATATTGTAACTTGTCATACCAGGTTCCACATCCCACTGCAACCGGAGTTGACCATTCGCTAACACTTCATGTCCCGTAATTTCCAACGGTTTGGCAGTGGTATGAACAACAGACATGGTAACATTGGAAACTTGGTTTGTTGTTTTGTGATAAGCGATCAACGCATAACCTTCAACACCCGATGCCGACGGATTCTTATCAACGTAACTATCATCGGTGCCGAAACTAACAACAACACGTCCGGCTTTGTACAACACATAAGTATAATCGT
>JAIRTV010000362.1 GCA_031254675.1 Planctomycetaceae bacterium
ACGGATCTTCAAGTAAAAGCAAATAAGCGAATACTTTAAGCGTTCCGTCGGACATTTGTTGCGAATAAAACGGGTCTTGAAAACCTTGGTCATTAAACCTAAGCAATAATCTTCCGTCGTTAGTTTTTTCTGTATCAATTTTATTTATTCCGGGAATTTTTTGGGCTATTTGTTGTAAAATTTTCTGAAATTGTTTTGGGTGTTCGCGTTCCATGAATTGTACGACATTGCCGAGATTATCACCATGAATATTGAGATGTTTTTGCGCTCCGGCAAGCGGAATACTTCGCGCCGCATCCGGCGTAAAATAACTCAAATACCAGCCTTCAATAAAACGACGAAAAGCAGAAATTCTCGGATGTTGTTTAAGAGAACCCAACGTAGCGATACCAAGTTTGCGGTTGTCATCCAATTCAACCAACTCACTATTCTTGGCTTCTTCTTTAAATTTACCGGCTCGACCTGATTTAAAACTTTTAATCCAATGATCCGAATCAAAGTTCTTTTTTGTTTCGTCAATCTGATAACCTTTTGTTTCACCTTTCCATACAATTCCTTTTCCTTTATTCAAGATTAAAAAAGAATATGGTTGACCATAATTTTTTTGTCCGTTCCGGCGTTGCCTGAGGCGTTCTTTGAGAACGTAAGGTCTATCTGATTTATCGCAACCTATCGATAATTCGTAGGTAATGGGACTGGTCTTCGTATTTTCTTTGTAATATATTTCAAATTCGATTGGTTCATTTTGTCCTTGTGATTGAATTTTCTCGAAGCCGCCGCGTCCACGTGCATCACACGCTTCTTCAATTCCCAATTTCAAACAGTCCGCCAAAAAACCGAAAGCGTCAAACAATGTACTTTTACCAACTCCATTTTTTCCAATGACGGCGGTTAATGGAGTTAGTGGTTCGGCTTGCTGCAATTTCATAAGCCGTCCAAGCGTAACATCTTTTAGCGATTTGAAATTCTTTATCCGAAATCCTTCTATTTTCGCCATAATCGTTTTCTTGAAGAATTATTGTCAACCGTATTTTTCTAAAAATCATTTTTAACCGCTTTGACCGTAACAGTAAATTCAGCGGAGTCATTAATTTTCATTTTCTTCGTGGCGGAACAGTTCCTTCGTAAAAGAGTGAATTTTTTGCTTTCATATTTTCCATTAACGCTTTGCGACGTTCGAGATGATTTTGTCTGAAATTACCTTGAGCGTCGAATTGTGTTGGTGTTGTGAACGCAGCCAGATTGCCAACCGACAAAATGCGTAACATTTGCACTTGTACCGAATCGCCGGCAACCGAAGCGTCGGGATGATCTCCAACCGGACTCAAATCCATCGCAAACAGATGGAAACCGTAAAGCAAAAGGAACAATAACGTCAACGCAACAACATTGCCGGCTTTTTCGATGGGAACGGCAAATTGTACTTTAACCCGTGACATCATTCGCGTCAATTCGCTAATGATCATAAACGTTACCAGAAATATCAGCCAGACGGCAACACAATCCGAAAGATAAAGCATTTTCGGAATATTTGTACTGAGAAACACCGCGAGCGATTCCCACCAAGCGGCGGCAACCAACGCGGAAAAGAACACTCCGAATGCGGAAAGAAGATTGCCCCACAACCCTTCTCGCCAACGTGTTCCGAAAATTGCCGCCGCAACCGCAAGCGGAACACCATACGTAAAAAAACCAAACAAAACACCGCGAACATCCATCGTTATAGTTAATAGTTAAAGAGTTAATAGTGAATAGTTAAAATAACGTAATTTTTATTTTGTGTTTCCCGAAGATTATGTTTCCCAAAAATGAAATGATCAATATTAAATCATTGGTGATTTCGCATTACATTTTCATGATTCTTGAAAATTCTTCGACGGTTGTTTCTCCTTTGATGAGGAGATGTATTCCTTCGTACAAAAAACCGGTTTGACCTTCTTTGGCGAATTGTTGTCGAATTAAATTGGGATTGGGATTCGACAAAATCAATTCTCGTACCGAATCACTCATCACCAAAAGTTCAAACAACGCCGTTCGTCCGCGATAACCGATTCCGTTACAATACGGACAAACCCCGCGTTTTTTTTCTTCCGGTTCGGGAAGCGGAGTTCGGGTTCGATAAAATTCTTTCACTTGATCGGGACGCAAACCAAGTTGTTGCAATAATTGCGGAGCAGGCTGATAAGGTTCTTTACAAGCCGAACACAATTTGCGAATCAAACGTTGATTGATCACGCCGTTGAGACGCGGAATAAACTGTTGCGGCGGAATTTTTGTCATTAAAAATCGGAGAATCGCTTCCACTCCGTCTTTGGCGCGAATTGTTGTGATAAAAAGCCGGTGCATATCCACCTCCTGGCAACAGAGTTGCAACGTGTCCAACGCAGACATATCGCGTACAATCAATGCGTGTGGTTCCTTGAACAAAGCATCGGGAAGCACTGTCATTGGTGTTTCACCTTTGGACGAATCGTACTGGGTTAACACAACATTTTCAATTGCTTCGGTTGCCGAAGCCGCGTCTTCAATATTCACCACATCGCGAGTAAACCGATCACAAACACGAGTAAACACGTCCATCGAACTGCGTAACCCATTGGCAGGCGGCGCAGAAACAACAAAAATTCCTTGCCGTGCATTGAGTTGTTCCATGAGTTTCGGCTGAATTTCCGGTCTCATCCCAAGTTCTTCGAGATTTTTGAACGGAACTTTCGACGCGGTAAATTGAATCATCACCGCTTCACCGGTTTTTGTTCCTTGCGAAATAAATTCTGCTTCATATTTTTTCTTTTTCTTTCCACCGCCTAATGCCGCAACAAAAATTCCGGTTTGTCGAGATCGCCGATCATTGGGGTTTGCTCCGATCAAGAGTTTTGCCGATTCGAGCATTTCTTCCAGTACGTCCTTATTTTTTCCCTTTTCGATAATGCGTGGAATAGGAGCAAGATCAAGCCAAACACCATCAACTTGATGCCGAATTGCTGTTCGTTCCGGCGTGAAGTCAAACATCATGGAGGTTGCATGACTTGTCAAAGCGTCATAAACATGTTCGCGAAATAAATTGTAACCGGGAGCATTTCTCGCAACAATAAGACGACCTTGCAAAATTTTCGGATCAATATTTTTTCCAATCGTTTCCATTTCGATTGTGGGACCGGTTTCATAAATTTGACGTTTTTTAATTTTGATTTTCACGCCGATTTTATTCATCGCCACCGCGTAAAGATAAAAAAGGTGTTCGCCGGTCAACACTTTTTCGTGCGGCGGTAACGATTTATTTCGCTTAACGACATAAACCATGACAGGGACAAGACAAAGTAACAATGTTGCCGGAAACGAGACCCAAAAAATCGGTACAAAAAAGAATATCGTTCCCAAAACAAGATACAACATCACATACAAAAGATTGAGTGCTTCACGACTTTCTTTTTTGAGACGTTCCTGATCGGAGTTCAACCAACTGGCACAACCAACCCAAATTAGAAAAACAATAATATAAAGCAACAATTTTATTGGACTAATATATCCGCCCGGTCCCCACCAACCGTCTTGAAGAATATCACCGCGTGAATTTTTTGCGGCTCCCGCGGCATTATTGTTGGCGGCAACATTTTCAGTTGCGGGAATTTCTCCGTTATTAACGTCGTTGGTGGCGGCGTTGATTTCGGCGTTGCGTTGTGCATTCGCTTCGCCGAGCCGGTTTATTGCTCCACCGCGTTGAGCCGGTTTCGTTGTCGTCTGCGCACCACCGGCTTCCATGTCCGTCCCAATAGACATAGCGGTTCCTGTGTCCATCAACGTTTGCGCAAATGTAACGCCGCCCGAAACAAATAACAAAATCAATAACAAAAAATAGAACAAAACCGTATTCAACAAACGAAACGGTAACAAAAAACATAATGCGGCAATAAAGGAATTTCGAATATCGGACATAGTTTGTAACAAAAATATTTTTAAAAGTTGGCAAGTAAGAAGTGCTTAAATAATGAAACTATTCAGTGGAATTTTTATTGAACGATCATCATGTTGCAAAAAAATATTTTGCAACGGTTACGAATTTTCTTTTAATTCTTAATTTTGGATTAAAATTTTTTGGGTTCGAAATTTTCGGGGATATCAATTTTAACAGTATCACCACTTTGAATAATGGCGTAAAAGCCGGCATTGACGGTAAATTTTTTAACATCACTGGGAAAGATTGCGCCGGCAATAGCTCCGATAAGAGTTTTATTCTTTTTTTCCGGTTGATTTTCGTAATATTGGCGTATAAATTCTATACTTTCTTGAAGTTTTTTAACATCGCGAACTCTTGGTTTTGCTTTCACTTCGACCAACACGATTGACTTTTCATCTTCGAGCAACACATCAATTTCCGCAACAACATGATTTTTGATTTTGAAATCAACTTCACGATTTTGTGGACCGACATTTTCAAAATGATAACCGAGTTCGTTGAATCGATCCGCAATACCCGGCGCAACCAAATGAACAGCAAGTTCGCCAAAACGGTTACCGAGACCGCCGATCAATTCATAAACTCTGTCAAATTTTTCATCAAGTTTATCTTGACGTTTTTGGTAAGCTTCCTCTGCCGCTTTTCGGCGTTCGTCCTCTTGGCGATGGCGTTCGTCTTCTTGGCGGAGATATTCTTCCTTTTCGCGGCGACGTTTTTCAATCTTGAGATACCGTTCTTCAATTCTGCGCTGTTTTTCTGCGTTTTTTTCTTCAATTCTGCGACGTTTTTCTGCGTTCTTTTCTTCAAGTCCACGACGTCTGTCTTCAATTCTGCGCTGTTTTTCTTCGTCTCTACGGCGTTTTTCTGCGTTTTTTTCTTCAATTCTACGGCGTTTTTCTGCATTTTTTTCTTCAATTCTACGACGTCTTTCTGCATTTTTTTCTTCAATTCTACGACGTCTTTCTGCGGCTTTGCGGCGTCTTTCCTCTGCTTCAAGTCGTTTTTCTTCAATGTTAAGCCGATGTTCTTCAATAATGTGTTCAAACATTGCATCATACTTGATGGTTAATGCTTGAATACTTTCTCGCGTTTCCTGAATACTCTCTCGTGTTTCCCGAATACTTTCTCGCATTTCCTGAATACTCTCTCGTGTTTCCTGAATGCTCTCTCGCATTTCCTGAATACTTTCTCGTGTTTCCTGAAACTCTTTGTCGGTTTTTTGAAACATTGCCCAGACTTTTTCGAAAGTGAGTCCGGTCGTGTGCGAAATTTTATTGTTAGACATAATTGGTTGTTGTAAAATGTTGTGTGATGAATAGTTAATAGTTACGATTTTACAAAATACCGGGTTCTTTAACTTCGATTCCTTTGAGAGCCATTTTGAGCGATTCGACATTGGGCGCAACTTCGAATGCGGTTGCTCGGTCGATTTTTTTCATTTGAACGAGGTCTTTGAGGCTCATGGTAAAATCTTGCATTCCTTCCAAAACGCCAATCCGAATAGCGTCGGATAGTTTGGCGTCTTTTTCTTCGAGGATCAATTTTCGTACTGTAGCGTTGAAGATCATCACTTCGATTGTTGGTACGCGAGAGACCCCCGGCATGCACGACGGCAATAATTTTTGAGCGACAATTCCTTTCATATTGAATGCGAGTGCGCTACGAATTGCTTTGTGCATGGAGGAGGGAAAGAGGTCGAGAATACGTCCGATTGTGCTTGGAGCGGACGAGGCGTGAATGGTTCCGAAGACAAGGTGTCCGGTTTCGGCGGCGTGAATTGCTGTTTCGAATGTTTCACGGTCGCGCATTTCGCCGACAAGCATGACGTCGGGGTCTTCACGAACAGCGTGTTTCATGCCAATACCAAAATCAACAACATCTTGTCCGATTTCGCGTTGATTGATTAAACATTTATCGTCGGTAAAAAGAAATTCGATTGGATCTTCGAGAGTGAGAATATGTTTCCGATAATGGCGATTGACCCAATTGAGCATTGAGGCAATTGTTGTACTTTTCCCTGAACCGGTAACACCTGCCAACAGAATCATTCCTTGCGAAAATTTGCAGAGTTCGTAGAGGCTTGGCGGGATGTGTAATTTTTCCAGATCGGGGATGAAGTTATTGATACGTCGTGCGACCAGACCGAGATGCCCCATTTGTTGTAACACATTGACACGAAACCGCCACGGCACGCCGTCAACTTCACATTGATGCGAGAAATCGGCGCCGCCGGTATCGTTTAAGATTTTCCGGTTTCGTTCATCCATTGTTGGCAGAATGAGTCGGGTCATTTCTTCATCGTCGATGGGACCGCGTTCTAGATTCCGAAGTTCGCCTTTAATTCGCACGAGCGGCGGACGGTCAACTTTCAAATGTAAATCGCTGCCTTCCAGTTTGACCAAAGCGCGGTAGAGTTTATCAATTTCGTATTCTTTTTTCTTTTTGACGAAACGTTCCGTTAGGGTACTAATATCAACAGACATGGGAATATTGAAGTTCGTGGTGAAAGGAAACGGTTGCCAACACAATATTGCGCATACCGAAACGAAAACAAATAAAACAGAAAAACACGGTGATTATTTATTGAGTCGATTCATCGTGAAGCATTCTATTCTATTTTATCTAATTTCTAGAGGGATTATCTTAGCCGATTCCGTAAAATTTTTCAACACCCCCGTAACTGATTGGCAACATTTTGAAAATATCCGTAATTTTTTTTTGTTACTAAAGCAAACGGTTATATCCTTGCCGTTATATCTTTGCCAATATATCCTTGCCAAAAATGGAAATTCATGTATGATGGACATTTTTAGATTTGAAAATCGTTTGAGAATCGTTTGTTGCATGCGGAATTGACGGCAATTCTGTGTTGTTTCGGGCGATGGTTTTCCGATAAACACCAACTCTAACAGACAACGAAATAATACATGGCAAAAAATACAGAAGTCAAATTAAGTGAACGTGATATTCAGACGCTTAAAAATCTTACCGTTATGGCGGAGGGTGTGATTAAGCAGGCGAAGCGCAAAAAGGATCCGGCGGTTGATATTCCGGTTCGGGCGTTGTCGAATGTTAGTTTTAACGAGCGGAAACGTATTATTGAGATGGGCAAGCGTACCTCCCAGCGTCAACTTTTTAATTTATCTCAAGCGAAAAGTTTTATGCAGACAATGCTTGTTGCCAGTGGGACGAAGCAACTTATTGAGCAGGGTAAATCGACGAGTATCAGAGGTTTGTATTATTTGCTTAAACACACGATTGCGGGAGCCAAGGAAGAGACGTTCAATGAGCAAGGCGAATGTGATACGGTTATCGAAGATATTGAGGTGATTCTTAATTCGTTGCGTGAGGAGCTTCATTTGGCGGCGGAAAATAAGGGGAATATGGTTGGCAATATTACGATAGTGGATAAGGGAGACGAGATTGACTGTACACGTATGGGGAGTGGAGGTTACGGTATTCCGTCGATTGTTGAGCCGAATATTATTCAGTTTAAAAAATGTACTGCTGAATTTATTCTCCATGTTGAAAAGGGAACGGTTTGGCAACGGTTTAACGAAGACAAATTTTGGAAGAAGCATCGTTGTATTTTGACGCATGGTGGTGGTCAACCTCCGCGTGGAGTTCGGCGGTTGTTGTATCGGTTGCACAATGAGTTGAGTTTACCGGTTTATTGTTTGCTTGATAACGATCCGTGGGGATACTATATTTATAGTGTGATTAAGCAAGGTTCGATTAATTTGGCGTTTGAATCGCAACGTATGGCGATTCCTGAAGCGAAATTTTTGGGTTTACGTAGTATTGATTTTGTTCGGTGTCAACTTTCGGACAGTGTGAAAATTTCGCTGAACGATCAAGACCGAAAACGTGCGAAACAGATTGCGGAATATCCGTGGTTTATGAAGAAAAAGGCGTGGCAAAAAGAGATTGAGACGATGCTTACCAACGGTTTCAAACTGGAAGTGGAAGCGTTGACCAATCGTGATATTAGTTTTGTTACGGAACAATATGTTCCGCAACGTCTTAAGGACGGCAATTTTCTCGACTAATCGTAATATTATTTGCCGCAACTCATCCCGTTTAACGCATGAGACAACCCGTGAACAGTTACAGAAAAAAAACCAAAAATAGGAGTGCTCCATCAAGTAATTGGGACACTCCCATTAGCAATAACAAAACAACACAACCAAGTTTTAAGGTATTTGAACGGCATTGCCGTCAAAGACAAAGGCAAGCATTCCGATAATCAGGACATGAGTTGTGGGCGGCATGGAG
>JAIRTV010000429.1 GCA_031254675.1 Planctomycetaceae bacterium
TGCTCATGCGAAATTGCCGAACGAAAAATTTGATGTTGTTGTTGCCGCTGCATCACTTCATCATCTTCGAACGCGACAGGATTGGAAAAATGTATTCGGACAAATTTATTGTTCACTTATTCCGGGTGGTTCATTCTGGATGTCCGATTTGATTCGGCACGAAAATGAAACAATTGAAATGTTCCAAAAAGAGCGATACGCCGAATATTTGTGCGGGTTGCGAGACCAATCTTATCAGCAACAAGTTTTTGAATACATTGACCGTTCCGACACGCCGGAAACATTACCGTTTCTCATACGAACACTTGAAGAATCCGGTTTCCAACAAATTGATATTATCCACAAAAATATTGTTTTCGCCGCACTTGTTGCGATGAAGCCATTGCATCGTTAAAATTATTGTAATCTATTTTTGATTGACAAAATTCGTAAAATTAACTGAAAACTTATATTTTTTCTATTTTCTGTGAGTTTGTGTTAGACATATTCGTCGGAAAAGATCGCGTTTTTTTTGAGGCGGCTGGAAAGCACCGCGAAACTGGCGGAAAGTTTGACCTCTTCGCAGACGATTTCTTGCGGAATATCTAACCGAATTGGAGTATAGTTCCAGATTCCCTGTACTCCAATCTGAACCAAAATATTCGCGGCTTCCTGCGCTGCTGCCGAAGGAACCGTCAAAATACCAATTTCAATTCCTGCGTTTTGTCCCATTTCGAGCATTTTCTGGAAATCGAAAACGGGACATTGATGGATAGCACGCCCAATTTTTTCGGGATCAACATCGAATGCCGCAACAATATGTAACCCGTGTTCTACAAAACCTTCATAACCGAGAATTGCGCTGCCGAGACTTCCGGCTCCGATGAGGAAAGCTTTAATTTTTCGGTTCCAACCGAGAAAATTCTCAATAGCGTCGATTAATTCATTGGTTCGATATCCGATTTTGGGGCGACCGGCAATACCGGTAATCGCCAAATCCTTGCGAACTTGCACGCTTAATTGTCCGAATTCTTCTGCGATTTGGGTACAAGAAATCAGTATATTTCCACGATTTCTTTGTTCTTTTAGAAAACGAAGATAAACGGGAAGTCGTTGAATACTTGGAATTGGAAATGATTTCGCGGATTGTGTAAACATAAGGCGGTGTCATCGGAACAATGTCCGACATACTAAATTACCCACTCAAAAACAAGATTGTATAAATTGATAAAGTTGTCTTCATTTTTGCAAACTCAATCGAATATGTCAACACCTAACTCTTGCTGGAATAACAAAAAATATCTTCTTAACGTGTGATGACGAGAATGAAAATGAAGTTGAAAACCACTGGGAAGGTAAAACAACGTCGGAACGAAATTTTTCTATTGTTGGAAATAAACGAAACAACAAGATTGAACAGATTGCTTTATCTATTTTTGAAATTCTTTTGATTGGTGTTTACCTTGATTACTTGATGTGTTATACTTTTGGTCGTTAATTTTTTGATGTTTGAATTTTTATAACGTTATTTTTTTGGACGTGTGATTTATGGTTTGGTGTCGCAAGCGAATGATCATCTTTTAACATGGAATTGATTGATCCAAAGTAACGGGAACGTACAATAATTGTTCTATTTGAATAATCATTATTTATTGTTTTTCAATGATACCTGAAGTAATACTTTATACGGATGGCGCGTGTAGTGGTAATCCTGGTCCTGGCGGTTGGGGATTTATTCTTCGTCATCCGAAAAGCGGCAAAGAAATCGAACGTTGTGGTGGTGAAGCGGCGACAACCAATAATCGTATGGAAATGCTTGCTGTGATTGAGGGTTTCAAGGCGCTGACCAGACCAACTCGTGTTGAATTGATTAGTGATTCGAAATATGTTCTTCAAGGGCTTCAAGAATGGATGCCGCGTTGGAAAGCAAACGGTTGGAAACGCAACGCGCGTGAATCGTCTTCTTCGCTTAAAAATATCGAACTTTGGCAAGAGCTTGATCGTCTTCTCTCGCGGCATAGTGTTAAATTTACGCACGTTAAAGGTCATGCCGGTCATCCCGAAAATGAACGTTGTGACCAACTCGCCACCAACGCCGCAAAACAATTTCAATATTGTTCGCAGTAACGATAAGACAATTGATCTGTGGAATTTTTTATTGTCATGGCGAGATGGTTCGGTAAGGATATAAAAAAACTTGACGAAACAAGCGATTGTCTAATCCAGGCATAAAATTGGCAATGGATAATAAAAAAAATTTTAAAATGAAAAAAGTCTCTTGACATTTTTTTCCGTTTAACATAAACTATGAAACTTAGTCGATTGTGGTTCGTATTTTTTGCCGAGTTGTTTTTCGGCGAGCGTATCGCAATTGTTTCGGTAAAACCTTAGAAAACAAGGAGAATGGCAATGGAAAATTTAGTGAGATGTGTTGTCGGGATTTTCGCAATATTTTTTGCGAAAAGCCAAATGTTAAAATGGGCAAACTACACAAACCAGGGGGGGGGGGGGCTATCTGGAATGGAGAGTTGAGAACGGATAGTGGAGAGTGTTCGATTTTTCGGCGTTTTTCCAAAAAATTCTCAACTCTTTCCCATTCTTTGCGATTCGGCGTTACGTGAGTCGAA
>JAIRTV010000496.1 GCA_031254675.1 Planctomycetaceae bacterium
GATTTTCCAACCGACGAAGCAACAATGGTACAAAATTTTCATTCGCCCAAAGGTTTGATCGAGTTGGAATTTGTACGCGGTGAACACAACAACTGGCAATTTTCGCAACGAATAATTCAGGAGATTGACCGTTATTATGCGTTGCTTCGGGACGAACCGCCGATCCGGTTGAATTGGCTTATGAATCTTTTGCCGTCATGGCTTTTCACTCCGATTTTGGGTATTCCTTGGTTTCGGATTATTCTTCTTGTTACATTGTTTTTGCTTGGCTTTTTCCTAAAATATTTGGTCGAATGGATTTTGTACCGATTATCGCGTTGGTTGCTCAATTTGGTTCTTTCGGATTGGGATCACAACAAACTGACTCGCAAAACATGGATGCCGATAGGGTTGTTGGTTCTGTTTTGTTGTTGGTCAACCGGTTTGTTTTTGTTCGCTCCCACTGCGGAAAGTCTCGATTTTTTTCAAACAATTTCTATTTTTGTTATTGTTGCAATATTTGTTTGGATGAGTTTTCGGCTTGTTGATCTTTTTTCGCTTTGGTTGCGTCAAAAAATGCGTTATCGTGATCCGAATATTGATATTATTTTTTTTCCGCTGTTCACTCGCACCGTCAAGATTTTGCTTGTTTGTTTTGGTTTGATGACGCTTGCCGACGTGTTTCATTGGTCGCTTGTTGGTATTATCAGTGGTTTTGGTATTGGTGGTATTGCGATTGCTTTTGCGGCAAAAGAAACAATTGCCAACTTGTTCGGTTCTGTAACGGTTTTAGCGGATCGTCCTTTTGTGATTGGCGATTGGATCAAAACCGGTGATATTGAGGGAACGGTGGAATCGGTCGGAATGCGAAGCACACGGATTCGAACATTTTACAATTCATTAGTAACTGTTCCGAATAATAATTTGACAACAGCGGTCATTGATAACATGGGAGCGAGATATTACCAACGATATCGAACCTTTTTATCCGTTCCGCTGGATACGGAACCGGAACGGATTGAAGCGTTTTGTGAAGGAATTCGCGAATTGGTTCGGCGTCATCCTTATACGAGAAAAGATTTGTTCCATGTTTTTTTGCACGAATTTCAACCGTCGTCGCTTGATATTTTGTTGAATGTCTTTTTTGTTTGTCCGGATTCGGGTATTGAATTTCGGGAACGTGGACGGCTTATTGCGGATATTCTTCGTTTGGCAAAAGAATTGGGAATTCGATTTGCGTTACCGTCGCAGACGATTTTCAATAAAGAAACGGCGTCTGACGAAACCGTTCCGATTGGAGATGATCCCATTACACTCGGACGCAGTGCCGCTATCAAAGTTTATCCGCTTGACGAATAGTTTATTGTGTAACTTTATTTGTGATATATTCTTCATACGTGATTATTTTTTTGCCGTTTTGAATTATGAAGAATATTAAATCAGTTGAATTTTTATGTAAAACACTCAAATTTTCTAATCCTTAATAACAATAACAAAAACACATGATTGGTTTTTTCGGTTTTTTTTCGGAGAATAAACGTCAAGTTTTGGAAGGCGCCGATTCTTGCATGGATTTTGTTTCTCAAAATGGAACATCTTTATTGGTTCAAGGTCTTTTAACCGGTAAAACGCCTCAGGAGCTTCTTGATTCTTATTTTAGAACGGGAACATTACGAGTTGACGGTTTGGAGGGGAATTTTGTTCTTATTTTGGTTGATGAAGTTCAGCGAGCGGTTTTTTTGTATCGGCATTTTGTTGGGAGTTACGACACGTATTACGCTTCAACAGCAAACGGTTTTTGTTTCGGAAGTAATTTAGCAACACTTGCGCGTCGTTGTGGTTTTCCTCTTCGTCCGAATGAATCCATGTTGCCGGTTTTGTTTTTGTACCGAATTATTCCTGGGCGTAACACGTTATTCGATGGAATTTTCAAGTTGCTTCCCGGCGAATTGGTTTCGTGGAACGCGGGGCAATTCCAACGTCAGCAAGTTTCAACCCTGTCTCTGTTTGACGAACCGCATCAAACCGATGAAGCGGAATCGATTAATCGAACGGAATTTGTTCTTGACGAAATGCTTACTGATTGGTATTCGCGTCAACCGAAGTCGGCGGTTCTTCTTTCCGGTGGTGTTGACAGTATGATTCTCCAAGCACATTGGAACAATATTTGGCGACGGTTTGAATCTGATCGACCTCCGCGTAGTGTTGCGGTGGTACTCAATCATTCGTACACAAAACCGGATTTTGATTACGCAATTAGTGCTGTTCGCCAATTCGGAACGGAACATCTCAACATTGACCAACAACCGTTGTGTGCCGAAATGATGTACGATATTTTCTCGAAGACCGGTGAAATGCCGAATCATGTTCAATCGTTTTATTTTGCAACACTTGCCGAAGGCATGAAAAACGCGGGAATTGAAGCGGGAATTTGTGGAGAAGGAGCGGATGGGATGTTTGGTAACAGTTGTCCGGATGATATTCTGTCAGCGTTGATTTGGCGGCGTCGCATTCCTTTTTCTATTCTTCGATCTCTGGCGGCGAATCTGATTGATTGGATTAAACCGCACAATTATTATGCCCCGATTTTTCGGTTGGCGAATCATATTGCCGATCTCAATTATCCGCAACACCCGCAAAATAATGCGGCAACATTTACGGATTTTGATCGGGTGGAGGAGTTGTTTGGTCGTAACGGAATGTTGGAAGCCATGCGATATCGGCGAAACATTCTGGACAAGATGGCGGTTCCGTTAAATTCGATTGATGATCCGTATGGTTTGCTTCGTGCTCAATTGATTGGTTTTTTTGGTGAAGGGATTGCGACGGCGACTTATTGGTGTTCGATGTTCCATTTGTATGGAGTTGAAATGTACAATCCGTTTCAAGATTCCCGATTGATTCGGGTGGCGTCGAATATTCGGCTTGCCGAACGGTTTGTGCATGGCAATCCGAAACAAATTTTGAAAAAAGCGTTAGCTTGTTATGTTCCGCCGGAATTTAGTAACCGTCCGAAACTTGGTTTTGGTCAACCGATTTTTTTGTGGCTTGCTCCGGGTGGTTGTTTATTTGATGCGGTTCGGCAAATCGACGACCAACCTTGGTTACCTCCAAAAGCCAAACAGGAAATTCTTGCAACACCCAATTGGTTTCTCTGGACTCTTCTCTGTTACGATATCTGGTACAAAACATTTTGCCGATAATAACTTAATTACCCCAAACGAAAAGCAACCAATTACCGGCAAATGTTTCAAGTGAATACATTAGTGGTAACCGTTCACGTTTCTTTGAAAAATTAAATATTCAACAAATGATTTATCATAAAACTTTTCTGTGCTTTCTGTGTTTTCCGTGTTCAATATTTTTTTTGAACACAGAATACACGGAAAAATCAGGCAAACATAAAACAGTAGCGTGAACTGTTACTGATTGTTTCCTATTTTGAACGGTTCTCAACTATTTTGGCGGTTTTGTAACGATAATATCGAATACGGTATTACCTTTAACTTCGCAAGTCAAACCGGAAGTGGACGGATTTTCGAATTTCGGATCGACCAAATGGACAAGCGGAATTCCATCGCTGCCGCCGCCGGTTGTTGCGGAAACGGTAACTTGATACGTTCCCGGTCGAACCCCATCGCCCGATTTCAACTCGAACATTTCGTAACTTCCATTCGGTTTGATTGCGCCGCTTGCCTGATACGGTAAATTGATAAACGTAACACCGCCGGAAGTCAATAGTGTTCCGTCGTCGAATTTCACTGTTCCGGTTACTTTCGGATTCCCGCAACCGAAAATAAAAAGACAAACAAATAAACATACAAAAAGAATACAATAATTTTTAATCTTATTTTAAGGTTCAAAAAAAAAAAAACATATTAACAAAACAAAAATAGTGAATAGTTAATAATTCCGTTTGTGTTACTATTAACTATTCACTCTAAACGATTAACTCTAAGGAAGTTCCGGCATTCCGCCGTCGCCGGTATCCGCTAACATTAACAGCATAATATCGGCGGTGTTGTTTTGTACGGGAATGATGGAACCATCACCTTTGAGAAAATTACAAATTCCCGGATGATGACTGCCAAAACCATAACTGTGTACCGGTTCCAGATTTACAACATCCTCAGCCCGTTTAACAAGAATTCCAACCGGAGCAGGATAATTGTGCATTAACCACGCCATTCCTGCAAAATTGTCTCCACATAGATAAAATCCGCTACAATCTGCACGTGCTGCCTTGCCCTCAGTACTTAACCCGCTTGCAACGGCATCTTGGGCACACTTACCAAGATAATTAGAATGAATATATTTTTCTCCGACAACCAGTTGATTACTGGTTCCATCTGTCCAGTCAGCCAAGGAATTGGGAGTTTTCCATGTATTGAAAT
>JAIRTV010000583.1 GCA_031254675.1 Planctomycetaceae bacterium
TTGAAAAGTTGCGGGGACTTGCGTTCGATATTCGTGAGATGGTAGAATGTTCGCTCAAAGTATTCACTCAACCCAACGACTCAAACCCGTAAGAGGCAACCCTCGTTATTAAACTATGACCGAACCCACTAACGAAATCCCAAAACAATATAATCCCACCGCCGCACAAGAAAAATGGGCAAAATTCTGGGAAGAACACAATTTTTTTCGTAGTCAACCCAACTCCAATAAAAAACCGTTTTGTGTAGTTATTCCTCCGCCCAATGTTACCGGCGCTTTGCATTTGGGTCATGCACTAAACAATACGCTTCAAGATATGACCATTCGTATGAAACGAATGCAAGGATTTGAAACGTTGTGGATTCCCGGCGTTGACCACGCCGGAATCGCAACACAAGCTGTTGTCGAACGCCGACTGTTCTTGGACGAAAAACTCACTCGACACGACATCGGACGCGATGCTCTTGTCCAACGAATCTGGAATTGGAAAGAACAATTTCAAACTCGTATCATCAGTCAACTTAAAGGAATGGGTTGCTCCTGCGATTGGAATCGAACCCGTTTCACGTTGGACGAAATGTGCGCAAAAGCCGTCCGCTATTTTTTCTTCAAACTTTTTGAACAAAAACTAATCTATCGCGGCAAACGTCTTGTCAATTGGGATACGCATCTTCAAACGGCTGTTAGCGACGATGAAGTGTGTCATGAAACGGTTGCGGGAAATTTTTGGTACATTAAATATCCTGTTGTCCAACCGAAACCGAACGAACCGGAATATGTTGTTGTTGCAACAACACGTCCTGAAACGATGCTCGGTGATACGGCGGTTGCGGTTCACCCCGATCCCGAAACCGCACTCAATAAAGTAATTGGCGATCTGAAAAAACGTCTCGCCGCCGCTCCCGAAAAAGAGAAAATTGATCTACAAAAAGAACTTGACGAAGCAGAAAATCGGTTGCGGTCTTCTGATAACGGTAACAGTGTTCTCGACCAGTTGAAAACATTGTCCCGCATGGCAACACAAAATCGAACCGTTATGCTTCCGCTTGCTAACCGCCCAATTCCGTTGATCGCGGATGTTTGGGCAAAACCGGAAAAAGGAACCGGTTGCGTCAAAATTACTCCGGCGCATGATCCAAATGATTATGAAGTTGGGAAGCGGCAGGAATTGCCGATGATCAATATTTTGAACAAAAACGGAACTCTAAATGAAAACGCCGGAAAATATGCAGGGTTGACGATTAAGCAAGCACGAGAACAAATTGTTACTGATCTTGAAGAGCAAGGATTGTTGGTTTCGGTTGAAGAACGAATTATTGAATTGGCTCATAGTGACCGTTCCAAAACGCCGATAGAACCGTTTCTCAATGATCAATGGTTCGTCAAAATGGACGACTTGGCGCAAAACGCTATTGACGCCGTTCACAATGGTGAAGTTAAAATTATTCCCGAACGTTATAAAAAAGGTTACACGGATTGGCTGAGCGAAAAGCGTGATTGGCCTATCGGTCGGCAACTCTGGTGGGGACATCGGATTCCGATCTGGTATTGTTACGGCGCAACAGAAAAAGAACTCGCACAAGCGTTTGCCGGTCGCAAGGATATTTCGTGGCAATGGAATTCTGAAAACAATGTGTGGTGGATTTGCAGTCAAACGGAAGATTTATCGGAGGATGCGGTTTCGGGTTACACAATTATTCAGGAAGAAGATGTTCTTGATACGTGGTTTTCTAGTGCGTTGTGGCCTCATTCGACTCTCGGATGGCCTGACCAAACACCGGAACTCGATTACTATTACCCGACCGGCGTTTTAATCACAAACCGCGATATCCTAACACTTTGGGTTGCTCGCATGGTTTTGGCGGGAAAATTCAACACCGGCAAAATACCGTTTCATGAAGTTTTTATTCATCCGAAAATTCTTGACAAATACGGCGAAGGCATGTCAAAATCAAAAGGCAATGGAATTGATCCGATTTCGGTGATTGCCAAGTTTGGTGCGGATGCGTTACGATTTGCGTTGGCGTTTTTGACAACGGAAAGTCAAGATATTCGGTTGACGCTTGATTTTGAGTGTCCGTATTGCGGAGCGGTGGTGGAGCAAACAAAAAAGAATCGAACAGAGCCGAAAATTATTTGTCCGAAATGCGGTGTGCCATTCCGAACACAATGGGCGGAAACAGAATCCGATCAAATGTTGACGGAAGGACCAATGATTGGAGAACGTTTTGAGGTTGCCAGAAATTTTTGCAACAAACTTTGGAATGCCGCAAGATTCGTGCTGTTAAGTCTGCAAGAACCGCCGCAAACACAAACACAACATCTCAAAACCGATCAGTTGTCCTCTCCTTTTGAAGTTTCTTTTCTTGAAGATCGTTGGATATTGAGTCGGCTTGCAACAGTAACAAAAAATGTTACGGAGTGTCTTGAAACGTATCGTTATGCTGATGCGATGCGTTTTTTGTACGATTTTGCGTGGGACGAATTTTGTTCGTTTTATGTTGAAATGGTCAAATTCCGTCTTGCGAACGAAACGCAACGGCAACAAGCTCAAACGGTGTTGATTCATGTTTTGAATGTACTTCTTCGGTTGTTGCATCCGGTTGTTCCGTTTGTAACAGAGGAAATTTGGCAACGGTTACGGTTATTGGACAGCGGCAATAATAGTCGCAATAACTATGCAGAAAGTATTTCGATTGCAGCGTGGCCGGTTGCGGATGAATTGGCGATTGATGTGGAAATAGAGCGGCAGTTTAAGGTGTTTCAGGAATTATTGCGTGCGATTCGGGAAGTTCGGGCGAGTCGCAATGTTCCTCCCAAGACGGAAATTACGTTTGCGGTTCGTTGCGATGCCGCAACCGCAACATTATTGAAACCGATGGAACCATACTTTTTATCCATGGCAAAAGCGAAAGCAACAGGTTGGGGAGAAACGCTCACAATTCCGGTGTTATTTTCGACAGTTCCGCTTGCGGGGATGGATGTGTATGTTGATCTTTCGGATTTGATTGATGTTCCGGCGGAGATAGCAAAGTTGGAAAAAGAAATTGCCAAACTGGACGGTTTTATTAAATCAAAAACGTTGAAACTTGAAAGCGATTTTGTACAAAAAGCACCGCCAACAGTGGTCGAAAAAGAACGTCAATCGCTTGCCGGATTGCTGGAACAACGCCAATCCGCAATAGATGCCGTAAAAAAATTGAAAACGGTCTGAGTTTCTCGAATGCTTTTGGAACATTGGAAAGAACACAGGCAAGTCAACATAAGATAGGCAATGTTTCGCCGTGTTTGGTGGGTGATGTTTCGCCGAAACATCACATTGGTGTCCGTCTTGGATTTATCTGAAATATGACGATCTTTTTGTTTATTGGTTGTTAGTTGACTTTTACCATTTAGCGGGATTATAATACCTTAGTTATGTACTTGATCTCGAAGATTAGTGTTCTCGTTTGACAAGATTGATAATAATTATGAACTTATTTGATTTTACAGAAATTCCCGCCGACGGAGAACGTTGGGTTCGATTTGCCAAAGATTTCTTACAACTTTTCGGTTTTCACATTGAAACGCCGCCTTATCGGGACACGGAAAATATTTTCGATTTTGTCGCGGTGGAACAAATTCCGGGTAAATTCAATTATCATCCGTTTCGTTGGCTCGTGAGTTGCCGACACAAAGCGGCAACTCGTACCGCTGTTAAAGAAAACGAAGAAGCAGATATTCTTGAACGTTTACT
>JAIRTV010000635.1 GCA_031254675.1 Planctomycetaceae bacterium
CTCCATCTAGCCCCCCCCCCTGCTTTGCGCATTTTATCAGATTTAACATTTGACTTTTCGCAAAAAATATTGCCAAAATCCCGACAACACATTTAACTAAATTTTCCATCGTCATTCTCCTTAATTTTCTAAGGTTTCACAAAATTGATCGCGAAACGCCTGCCGAAATACGACAAAATAAACGCAACGCGATTAACTAAGTTTCATAGTTTATGGGAAACAGAAAAAAATGTCAAGCGAGATTTTTATTTTTCTCAAAAAATAAAAAAACATTAACCGAAGAATCAACGGCGTAATCGGTAGATCGAAACACGAAACAACCACGGATAACCTCCACCCGCCGGATTAGAACTTGGCGCCGGAAATTGCATGAGATAAACGCCTTGACGTTGTAAGTCCGTCTGGAGTTTCAATAAAACCGAAGGATCTCGCACCATTCCGTTCATTTGGATCATGCCCGAAAACCTCGCGTTGTTTTCCAAAATCGAAAACGTCATTTGAGAAACCACCAAATCTTGATCGCTCGGCAACACAAGAGAAAGTTCCCGCAATTCGTCCAACCACACAACACTTTGCACATCCCAATTTCGCGTCTGATTAAGAACATTGAAACCAGGTTGTATCTGTTGGAATTGAGCGGTAACCTTCTGATGTTCCTCCTTTACCCGAACCAGTTCGCCCTCCATGCCGCGAACAACTTCCCAATTCCAATAGTAAAAACCCAAACAACAAATACAGAACAATAACACCGCCAGAAATACCGACCGAAAATAATTCGTCGGTTTGGCTGCCTCTTTCGGATGCAAAAAATCAATACTGTTTTTCGATAACGTTTGTTGTTCAAAAAGAAGACCCAAAAGCGGGGCAAAATATTCCGGTTGCTCAGGAACCGCCGCCGTTTGAACACCGGAAATCCGAAACGGATTGATCACCGAAACTATCAACCCTTGTTCCGTCAACATCTGAATTAACGGCGTCCAACTCTCTTCCACCCCCAATAAAAAAACCTTTTGAATCGGTTGTCCGGCAACATGTTCGTCGCCAATCATAACAGTTCGTTCCACCTCGGTTGCGATTTTGCTCACCACTTCCGAAAAAACCAACTGATCCGGCAAACGAATCGATCGAACCGAAAGAATCTGTTGCCCCTCCACAAGAATCAAATCAACTTCATTCTCAACCGCATAAACCACCAAACCCGGTTCAAAATTTTCGGGTACCACGTCCGAACGGAATACCAATCCCGCCACCACAAGCGATTTCAAACCAATCCGTTGCAACGAACAACGTATCGAACGAAACGAACGAACCAACAATTGCCGATAAGAAAGCGGAATCGTTGCCGCCAAAACCCGAACATTGTCTTCAACCGTGCTACCAAGAATCAAATAATCAAGCGGATCGTGTTCCGAAAAACCAGAATGTTCACGCAATACCTGATTCTTCAATAAAACCGGAATTTCCAGTTCGCGGCAAGGTGGAAGCGTTTGATAAAGCAATTCGGTTTTGCTCCGGTCAAGGCATAACAGCAAAGAACAAGAACCAATTCGTTCCTCTTTGAGAATTGTACGAAGCGTAGCAACTAAATCAGGAAGTTCATTCAATTTGGGCGTTTTTTCAGAATCGTTGTCTTTTTTCGCCGACACAACTTCCATCGCGGCAATTCCCGCCTTTTGAACCGCTATCCCCCCGCCTCGTTGCAGAGAAGCAAGTAAATAACGACATTCCGCGTCACTCCAATCAACCGCCAAAAAACGCATAGCTCAACCATGACGAACAAACGTCTCTAAAGATCAAGGTTGGAATCGAAACGCATTTCAACAAGTTGCCATGGAGTTCCCGTTGAACTTTGTAGAGATGGTTTGCGATAAAATGTAAATGTCCAGACAACCGGATAGTATTCGCATTTCAGAATATATCGAATCAAAACAATATCTTTACCAATTGGTTTTGCCTCATAATATTCGTAAGCGTGAAATTCACCGATATGTTTTTTTGTGTCGTCCAATTTGTTTCGGATTTCCGCTACCGGAGCCGACGAAGAACCAAGCGGACTTTGAAAGAGCAAATTTTCAAAAGCACTTGTGGTATTTCCGCTGATAAGGGAATCAAAGAAAGACCGGATTTTCTCATCCAATTCTTTGTAGGGATCACCGGTTGCCTGCTGAGCCCCAACCGGACGCAACGGAACCGAAGGCAAAAACAACAGGAACAATAATAAAACGATTCCGCCTACTAACAAACACTGTAATTGTCGTATGTTTCGTTTACTCATCAAAAATCATGCCAAATATCATCGTGAAGATATTCAAATCAAACCGTTGACAATTAGTAAAAAAATGACATAATGCCTAACGCTTTACCAAACCCATCGTATGACATAATCATATCAATTATATCATACGATGTCGATAAGGCGATTATGACGCAAACAAATCGTGTTGTCAAGATGTTGTCAAGAGACAGGTTTGTAAGACGAAGATTAATGAGTTGACTCTTTATTTGAAGTGGTGGTTATTTATGATAGAACTTGGTGTTAATATTGATCATATTGCGACGGTTCGGCAAGCGCGTCGAACGGTGGAGCCAGATCCGGTTTGGGCGGCGGTTCAGGCGGAACTTGGCGGTGCGGATGGAATTACGGTGCATCTACGCGAAGATCGTCGGCATATTAGTGACCGTGATGTTACGATTTTGCGGGAAACTGTTCGCAGTAAATTGAATCTCGAAATGGCGTGTGTTGAGGAAATCGTCAACATCGCTTGCAACATTGTACCAGACCAAGCAACACTCGTACCGGAACGACGCGAAGAAATCACAACAGAAGGAGGTCTTGATGTTGCCGGTCAAAAACAGATGGTTCGGGATATTGTTCAACGCCTTCAGAATTGTGG
>JAIRTV010000048.1 GCA_031254675.1 Planctomycetaceae bacterium
CGATGGCTCTATTCGTGCCGCTTCGATTACGACTCGCCCCGAAATAATGTGGCAACTAACCCACACCAGTGACGGAAATGTCGTCTCATTACCACAATAAATCTTCCAAAATAAAATCAATTAAAAATTTGTAACCGTTCACGCTACTATTTTATGTTTGCCTGATTTTTCTGTGTGTTCCGTGTATTCTGTGTTCAAAAAAATATTGAACACGGAACACACAGAAAGCACAGAAAAGTTTCATTATAAATCATTCGTTAACATATTTAATTTTTCAAAAAAACGTGAACAGTTACAAAAATTGTTTATTTTATTGGGGCTTATTTTGTTGTATTTTTGAGAATGAAGTCAACAATAGGGGTTGGGTCTTTGAGGCTGTGCGGATGATGTCCGATTCCCGGTTTTAAAATGACTTCGATGGGGGCGTTCAATTTTTTGTATCGTTCCGCAAGAAGTTCTGTATTTTCTTCGTAAGGCACAACATCATCGCTGTCACCGCAAACGCTTAGAATTGGAACTTTTTGTTCCGCTAATGGTTTTAGCGAGTCAATCGGGTTACCGTTGAATTTTAGTGCTTCTTCTTCGGAGAGGTTGTAGAGTTTCAACACTTGTTGCCAATCGCCGGCACTTCCTTTCCCTTTTCCTCGACCACCCGGCCAACTCTTAAAATCACAAACCGGAGCGTCAATATACAAACAGGAAACTTTTTTCGGATTGGCAATCGCCCAACGAAGCGAACACAAACCACCACGACTCATGCCAAGCAAAACCGGCTTTTTAGACAAACCATAGTGTTCCGTGAGAACATGGTAAAATTCATCGCGTTCTTTAAGATGTTGTGGGGAGGCGAGCAAATCACTACAACTCACAAACGCCACGTAATAACCTTTGTTCAAAAGAGCGATTTCTGTTTGAGGTTCGTGTCCCCAAAAAACCGCACGCCAAACCCAAGGTTTACCTTCGGCAACACTTTTCGGAACAACAACTCGACAAGGACGTTGCCCAACTTCAAATTCGTACGATTCAAAACCATGCCATTCCCCTTTTTTGCCCGAAAATTCCGTCGCAAAAACAACAAGGGATAAACTGCAAAATAACGAAACAAAATTCAAAATCATGGACAATGAACTTTTCATCTGATTTTTTCTCCTAAACATAAAAAATGAATTTTTGTAATTATTCCGTATCCTTTGTGATTTAACCGCAAAGATCGCCAAGAGAACGCAAAGAACACAAGGTTGTCAAATCATCAAAAGATTCCTTGCGCTCTTTGCGAAAAACTTGGCGTGTGTTGCGCGTTTCAAAATGAAAAACACAAAATCTACTGAAATAATATTACGACTTTTCAGAAAGTTTGTCGTGCGAGTGTTGCCGGATCGTCGTTTGGAGTTAGCGGGACAACACGATATTTTAACGTGTATTTCGATTCTTTGAGCCGAAATTCGTCGTGTGTCTGCGCGCCCCAACTGTCATCACCTCCCACTCCCATTTGAGCATAATCAATATTCACAAAAATATTGTTACTCGCTGTCATTTTGTAGGGATGATCATGTTTTTCCAGTTCTTCTTTTGAATACCGCGCCGCTCCAAATGCAATCGTTCCCGTGTCCAGTTTGCCTTTCGTTACACCACGCAATTTAGTATCTGTTGCGCTTGGCATGGAACAAAACAGAAAACCGTTACCATCTTTGTTACGGAAAGCAACCCAACGAACATCGGTTCGATAACCGTTTTCGCCGGGTTCAACGTAATCGGCAACAAACATTTCGTCAACCGTTGTTTTGTAACGCCCAACCGCAGAACCTTCTTTTCTGTCCCAATAATTTTCATCAGGACCACGCCCGTAATATTCAACCTGATCGTATTCGCCAGGCAACACCAATTGCGTACCAACACGCAGCGGATCAATCATTCCCGTTGGTTTGTTGACATCGAAAATCACCACAACTCCGTTGTCTGTTACTCCATACGTAAACTGTGCATTGACTTCGGCTGGCGTTTTTCGCCAAATATCGTGACGTTTTGCTAGATTGTTACCGCGGTCATTGTCAATCGGCGCACGCCAAAAATCGGGTTCCGGTTGTGTACCCAATATTTTTTGTAATTTTTCTAAACCGGCACGCTGATCCCAAGTTACGTTTGTGCGCGGCGCAGGTTTGTTGTATTCCGGCAACGGAATTTGTTCCCACGCAACAACATGTCCTTTTTTTGCCCACGCAGTGTCTTCTTTCAGAACAAATCGGATGTTGGCAAAATATTCCGTACCAAATTTGTCGGACGGCAATGATGGTTGCTTTGTGAATAAAGGAAAAGATATTGTTTCCTGCGGTTTAATTTGTTCCAGATCGGTAATTACTTCCTGCAAAATTATGTTGCCGTCTGCAACAAGTTCAGTTATCCGTTCAATATTATTGAGCGGTACGAAAAAGTTTTCGTTGTAAATAGAAAATTTTTCGCCGTCGCGTTTCACCCAGATATTTTGATACTCTTTTTTAACTTCGTTCAAACCGGGGTGAGGTTTGCGGTCAGGAGAAATCAAACCGTTGCAACAAAAATTCTGATCACTCGGAACACCGGCAGGACCAAAATCACCACCAAACGCATAATATTTTTCGGTTGGATTTTTCGTTATTGCCCGAATAGCGTTTGAAAAATCAATATCGACAACCGGTTGATCATCGAGCAGAATTGTTGCCGAAGCAATATGGGCTTGAACGATTCGGTTTTTATGATAAGCGTTTCGTCCGATTTCAACCGGTTCTTTTGCGTTACCGATTTCGCCGGTGTATGGTTTTCGTCCCAAAATCTGACCGTCAACTGCAAGCGTTAATTCCTTGCCGTCATAAGTTCCGGTAATCGTGTGCCAATGATTGTACCAATTTTTCGGAACATTAACCGTAACATCCGTCCAACC
>JAIRTV010000193.1 GCA_031254675.1 Planctomycetaceae bacterium
AAAAAAAACGCGAACGGTTACTTTGACTTAATATTGGCTTTGTTTGGCTTAACATTGGTCTCGTTTGGCTTAACATTGGTCTCGTTTGGCTTAACATTGGTCTCGTTTGGCTTAACATCGGTCTCGTTTGGTTTAACATTGGTCTCGTTTGGCTTAACATTGGATTCGGGGAACTCCCCAGAGTTCTTGGGGAACTCCCCAGCGATCTTGGGGAATTCCCCAGAGTTCTCGGGGAACTCCCAGCGTTTTGGCTTGAAACGCGGGAAGGCAACGCTTTATTTTATTATGCTGACAAACCGGTTTGGGAACACTGTGTTGGCAATTTTTTACCCGCCCCAACCTCCAACCGTTAAACATTCGGGGAAAAAGCGCGAAAATTACTCTTTTTCGATTTGAAACTATTTGTTAGAATGATTTTTTCGAGGCAATGTTTTGGGAATTTTTGCGGATTGTTTCCGTCTGGACTGGATATTTTTAACATGGAACGGAATCCAACACACACCACCGAGGAGTCGTCGGTTTTTGCCAAACCGCTTGGCTCCTTAACCTATCTTTGTTGTCGAAATCCGGTTATTGTTTTGGTTTTCGCTTTTTTTATTGCGGTTTTGTCGCTCTACTGGACTGCCGAACACCTTGGCTTCAAAATGAGTCGCCTCGACCTCATCAACCCCAATAGCGGTTTCAATCGACTTTGGCTCGACTATGTTGACGAATTCGGAGATAACAACGAAGTTGTCGTCGTCGTCGAAGGAAAAGGGAATGTCGAAACAATTCCCGTTCTCGAAACACTCTCCGAACGTATCGCCTGCTTTCCCGCATTGTTTCAAGGCGTTTTGCACGGAGTTGATCTTTCCGCAATACAACGCAAAGGATTGCATTATGTTCCCCTGCGCGAATTGGAACTCATCCGAAAATTCGCCGCCGAATCCGCCCAAATCACAAACGGTCACTGGGAACTACTCGCCGTCAACTCCATGCTCGACTCATTAACATACCGCCTAAAACAATCCCCCCAAAACGAAACCATTGCCCCAACCCTATTACACGAACTCGATTCCTTCTCTCTCAGTCTTGCCAACGCCTTCGGGTCAAGCCCGAGTTACGGTTCCCCCTGGTCGGCAATTCAAACCCCACAAGCCCCAATCCCCGATATCGTCGCCGCATGCAGCCAAAACGAAATGAATTACTTTTTGTTTCCAACACAAAACGGCGTCATCGGGTTCGTCCTCCTCAAACTCGCCGATATCGATAAAACAAAATTAGCCCAAGGAAAAGAATCCATCGCCAAACTACGCCAAATCGTCACCGAAGTACGCGAAAAAAATCCGTCCATCCAAATCGGTTTGACCGGCATGCCCATCCTCGAAAACGACGAAATGGAACTCAGCAACGAAGCCATGTGTAAAGCATCCATTTTGGCATTGATCGGAGTCGGCGCCGTTTTCATGGCAGGATTCGGCGGAATCCGGCATCCCTTGCTGGCGCTGGTGGCTCTAATTACCGCATTCGCCTGGACAATGGGATATATCACGTTGGCAGTCGGACACCTCAACATCTTGAGCATCTCCTTCGGCGCAATGCTCATCGGATTGGGAACCGATTTTAGTGTTCATTATCTTGCCCGATACCTCGACCTGCGACAAAAAGGTTGGAACACGGAAACCGCCCTGTATCAAACCGCAACCGTTGTCGGTCCCGGTATTCTCACCGGCGCCCTCACCACCGCCGCCGCATTTTATATGACCTCATTCACCGAATTTATCGGAATCGCCGAATTAGGAACCATTGCCGGAGGCGGAATTATCTTTTGCGCCATGACAACATTTATGGTCTTTCCCGCCCTCATAACATTAACCGACGGAAACAAACCTCAACCACCCCAAAATAATCTGTTTGAAGTTCGAGGCATTTTGTCTCCCCTGTTCCGGTTTCCGGCAACAACATTAGCTCTTTTTATTGCCGGATTCGTGTTTCTCATGGTCGGCGTCCCAAAAGTATGGTACGACCACAACTTGCTCCACCTACAACCGGAAGGTCTCGAAAGTGTCGAACTAGAACAACGATTACTCGATATGGATGTCGAACAAGGCGGAAAAAATGTCTGGTTCGCGCTTTCCATTGCGGACACCCGAGAAGAATTGCTAAAACGAAAAGAAGTGTTCGCACAAAAATACCCCGAATTGAAAGTTGAAGAAATTGTCTCTTGGTTTCCCGAAACAGATTCGCAAAAAGTTTCGATGATTGAATCGCTTGCTCAAACGTTGCGGAATTTGCCGGAGCGTCCGCCGGAGATTCCGGTTGCTGCGCCGGAGATGGTTGGCAATTCGTTGGGGCGTTTGCAGGGACTTTTGGCGAACTCGCCATTCACCAACCCACAGAATCCAATCATTCTAAAACGTCTTGCCGAAACACGCGAAGTTATGCGGCGAATGAGTCAAGCCGAATATCAAACACGGATGTTGCAATATCAAAGTGCGGTTGCGGGTGATTTGCTGAGTCGGTTACAGATTTTGCGTTCCATGTCTCTCCCCGAACCGCCCACCGTCGAAGATTTACCGGAATCGTTGGTTGAGCGTTTCGTGGGAAAACGCGGTAAACATCTCATGCGGATTTACACCACCGCAAATATTTGGGATATGGACGAAATGGAAAAATTCGTCAAAGCTGTTCGTGATGTTGACCCGAAAGCAACCGGCAGTCCGTTGCAAACGTATGAATCGTCGCTTCAAATGCAACAAGGATTTATTACGGCGGCGTTGTATGCTTTTGGGGCAATTGCTTTTTTTCTGTTGCTTGATTTCCGAAGTTGGCAAGCGTCTTTGGCGGCATTGCTTCCGATGTTTCTTGGGTTTGCCATGACGTTTGGTCTTCTCGGCTGGCTTGACTTACCGCTCAATCCGGCAAATATGATCGTGTTACCGTTAATTCTCGGAATTGGAATTGACGATGGAGTTCATTTGATTCACGATTACCGTACTCGCAAATGTTCCCGTTACCGAATGACCGGTTCAACCGCAACATCTATTTTAATTACATCATTGACGACAATGATTGGTTTTGGCAGTATGATGATTGCGTCTCATCGTGGACTTCAAAGTTTGGGGCGTGTTTTGGTTATTGGCGTAACATGTTGCCTGATTACGTCGCTTATTATTCTGCCAATCCTGCTCTCGTTCCGAACTCGCAACGAAAAAGAAGAACCGGAAACGATTGACGAATTGGAAGAACAAAATGCGTTGGAAATCCAATACGCCGACAAAGAAGTTGCCGACGAAACCGCCAACAACCCAACCCCCGAAGTGTACATTTACGAAGAATATACATCTCAACCGGTTGCGAAGCCGAAACGGTTGGTGCGTCGAAGCAGCGATGGTCCTTGATTTGGCAATTCTCTGACGATTCACGGACGTTGTTGAGCCGGTTTATCGGGAACAATTTGCGTACCGGAAGGACCCATCGCTGTTGTCTGAACAAGAACATCGCTGTCTTTTGCCCAAGTAAAATGCGGAATCCCTGCCGGTTCCGTCAAAAAACTACCGGGCGGAAGCGGAACAAGTTTTTGTACGTCAAATTCTTCACCGACACCGTAATAATAAGTTCCCGAAAGAACAACAACAGTTCGCGAATCGGTATGACGATGTGGAATGATTTGTTTTCCTTTTGGAATCAAAGTTCTTGTGACGTACAATCCTTCGGTTTTTGGATTGCCGACGAGGGTGATTGTTCGTGGCGCGGTATTGCGTTCGCCTTGTGGTTGCGGCGGGAAACGAAGCTCGTCGGGACTCAGGAACAGAAGCGGAATTGTCGGCTGTTCGGCAACCGGCAATTCCGCTTGCGGTACTCGGGGCAACGGCGTCTGCCGTGTTCGTTGCCCCGCAAAAAGAACCACACAAACAAACGAAAAAATCAGAATCAAATAAAATGATTTGTGTGTCATAAATCGGATCATGTTGTTTTCTAATACGGTTTTATACTTGTCGCCGTCCGGCAACCAATTATTAGAGCAAAGTCAAAAACTTCAAAAACTGATTTTATCGGATTGCGCTGAAACTCCAAGGTTCGCGTGCCGTCCAACTTCTCATTCGGTTTGCTTCGTCGTCTCCGATAAATTCTTCCTTGACGGGATCGAAACGTAGTTTTCGCTTCAACATCCAAGACAACGCAGCAGCATGACAGGCTAAGTGCGAATAACGTGTTGAGGTTGAACCACACGCCGGCAAAGATCGGGTCTTGACGCAATTAAAGAAATCACGAACATGCGCCGCCGGCGAAATTCCTCCAATATTTGTCGAAGGACGCATTTCAGCTTTGAGAGATTCGGGATACACGGCAATTTTACCACTGTCGCCGGTTTCAACCCAACCTTCATCGCCTTCAAAACGAACCGGACAATCACCAAGCCCCATCCAACCTTCCGGACGCATAACAAGTTTAATTCCGTTAGCGTAAGTGGCGTACACTGTTCCGCCGTCCGCTTCATAATCAACCGGAGCCGTATTATCTTCGGTTACTGCCCACTGGCAAAGATCAACCGTGTGCGCTCCCCAATCGTGAAGCCGCGCACCAGAATCCAAATCGTAATGCCCACGCCATTGAGCATAAGCGTTTCCACCGCCGACATACTTCCAATTAAACGGACGCCACGGCGCCGGACCTAACCACAAATCCCAATCAACAACATTCTTGTCCGGAACCGGTTCCGCCGGAAGCCAATTATGAATAACGTTCAAATGATAAATCGAAGCGTGTACCGTGTGAATTTTGCCGAGTTTGCCGCTTCGCGCCAAATCAATTGCAAACCGGAAATTATCAACACTTCGACGTTGCGTTCCCGCCTGAAACACAACACCAAAACGTTTAATCGCTTCGTCCAAAATTCGGCATTGTTCCATCGTAATACAACACGGTTTCTCACTGTAAACATCTTTACCGGCTTGAGCGGCAAGAATGGACGCCAATGTATGCCATCGGTCTCCGGTCGCAATCAATACCGCATCAATATCATCACGTTGCAATAATTCACGGAAATCACGATAGACTTGACAATCCGTGTTGCCGTATTTTTCGTCGGCAATCTTTTTCACCGCCGCACGACGATCCGCTTGAACATCGCAAACTGCCCGAAATTGAACATCCGGCTGTTGCAACATAAACCCAAGAACATACGTGCCACGATTACGAATACCAATGCCGGCTAAGTTAATGCGGTTACTCGGAGCCACAACACCGTTCAAACCAAGCGATGTTGACGGCAAAAATGTCGGTAACATAATACCTGTTGCCGTCAACGTCAAAAATGAACGACGCGAACTTTTTAATGCCTTAGAATCGGAATGATTTTGCCTTGTTTTCGTTGATGTTGTCATTTGATTTGCTCCACTTTTGGGACATGAATTTTAATTTCAGATCAAGTTCAGTGATAATGTATCACAAAAAACATACAATATTTCTGTTGTTCCGTTTTGGATAACAACAAACATCATTGATCAAATGATTAACAAATATACCAGAACCAATAAAGTATTACAATGTTGTCTGGAAGACGCGATATTGTCGGAAAGTTGGCGAGTACGAAGTTGTTGAACGGTTGGTCGCGGATGATGTGGGAGTTACATTTTTTCGACGGTTTCAATTCCGAGAAGTTCCAACCCTTTTTGTAATATCCGTGCAGTAAGATCACAAAGTAAAAGCCGACTTATTTTAAGATCGTCGTTCGCTGCTTTCAATACCGGACATTGTTCAAAAAACACCGAATATCTGTTCGCTAACTCAAAAAGATAAGCAGTCAAAAAATTGGGACGATAATCTCTAAGCGCCAACTCAATCGCCTCGCCAAACCGGAGCAACTCCAACGCCAAAGCTCGTTCTGCCGGTTCGGTCAACATGAGTTTTTCCGTTTTCGTTCGCAATTCCTTGATGTCAATATTACCTTTAACAAAAATACTCCGAACACGAGCGAATGCGTATTGCATATATGTTGCGGTATTTCCGTTCATGGCAAGCATTTTATCATAACTGAAAACATAATCACTTTCGCGATTTTGTGACAGATCCGCGTACACTATCGCTCCAATACCGATTCGCCGTGCTGTTTCTAATTGTTCTGATTGGGAGAGACCTAATTTATCGTTGGACTGCACAATCTCCAACGCCCGTTTTTCCGCTTCATTAAGTAATCCGTTCAATCCCACAGTATCACCGCTTCGCGTTTTGAACGGTTTACCATCCTCACTCAAAACCGTACCAAATTTAATATGCGTTAATTCAATATTTTCAATTCCCATCAACCGTACCGTTTTGAAAAGATGTTCAAAATGAAGCGATTGCCGAAAATCAACAACGTACAAAATCGCATCCGGTTTGAATGTTTCCATACGGTAACAAATTGTTGCCAAATCGGTTGTTCCGTACAAAAACGCACCGTCTTTTTTACGAATCAACATCGGAACTTCTTCGCCATCGAAAAACACTCCAACCGCCCCATCCGTTTCCCTTGCAATTCCGCGTTTCAATAAATCATCAACAATGTTACCAAGCATGTTGTGATAAAAACTTTCACCCAATGTATAATCGAACGAAATATGAAACCGTTGATAAATCCGGTTGATTTCGTCCATAGAATAGGGCAACACTTCGTTCCATAGTTTGAGATTGTCGGCATTGCCGGCATGCAGTTTTGCCGTTTCCGCCAACACCGCCGCCGCAATTTCGTTATCCGGTTCGTCCGTCTTTTGACGAACAACACGATAAACCCGACTAAGTTCTTCGACCGGATTTTTTTGATAAGATTCGCGATCCAGAAAATTTCTATAACCATAAATAATCATTCCAAACTGCGTTCCCCAATCACCAAGATGATTGTCGGTAATAACGTGATGCCCCCAAAATTGCAACATTCGCGTAATCGCATTGCCAATCACCGTACTGCGAACATGACCAACATGCATCGGCTTGGCAACATTGGGACCGGAATAATCAACAAGATAGGTTTTTCGTTTCGACGGCTCAATAACCGTAACACCAAGTCGGTTTTCATCGTCAATCGCTTTACGTAACAAATCAACTAAAAATTCGTTCCGCAACCGAAGATTAATAAAACCCGGTCCGGCAATTTCAGGCGGTTGGCATAAATCGTCAATTTTCAATCGCGCAACAATTTCAGCGGCAACTTCACGCGGTTGTTTCGATAATTTCTTCGCCAACGGCATTGCAAGATTCGCCTGAAAATCCCCAAACTTCGCGTCCTGCGAAGGACGAATCAAATCGGAATAAGATTCGGGATTGTCAATCAACCCCGTAAGAGCTAGAATAAAACGATCTTTGAGTATGTCTAAAATCATGGAACGAAAATAACCGTCAAATAAAAATAGCCGGTTGCCGATGATTGTTCGTCCGACTTATCTAATGTGCTGTTGCGAAAAAAAAATCTGTTACTAATAGGCTTCGTGATGAACGGTTTTGACGGCTCTTCCCGACGGATCAATCATGTTTTTGAACGCCGCATCCCATTCCAACGCAACCGGTGTACTACAAGCAACCGAAGGAACCGACGGAACGGTTGCCGCCGCCGAATCAGATGGAAATAATTCCGAAAATATTGTGCGATAATAATATTCCTCTTTGGTCATGGGAGGATTGACCGGAAACCGTTCTGAAGCTTTTGCAAATTGATCGTCCGATACTTTCGATGAAGCAAGTGTTCGTAAAGTATCAATCCAGTTATAACCCACCCCGTCTGAAAATTGCTCCTTCTGACGCCACACCACACCCTCAGGAAGATAATCTTCAAACGCTTTTCGTAAAAACCATTTCTCCATGCGATTTTTCAAACCGCTGAGTTTCGATTCAGGATTCAACCGCATCGCAATATCCATAAATTCCTTGTCAAGAAATGGAACACGTCCTTCCACCCCCCACGCTGCAAGCGATTTGTTGGCACGTAAACAATCATAAAGATACAATTTGTCCAATTTTCGTACCGTTTCTTCATGAAGAGCTTTCGCATTCGGTGCTTTATGGAAATACAAATAACCGCCAAAAATTTCGTCTGCCCCCTCACCGGAAAGCACCATTTTAATTCCCATCGAACGAATCACCCGCGCCAACAAATACATTGGCGTCGAAGCACGAACTGTTGTTACATCATAAGTTTCAATATGATAAATTACATCGCGAAGTGCATCCAAACCTTCCTGAATTGTGAAGTGAATTTCATGATGAACGGTTCCGATATAATCCGCAACTTTTTGTGCCGCCGCCAGATCGGGCGAACCTTCCAAACCAACCGCAAACGAATGAAGACGCGGCCACCATGCTAATTGACGGTCTCCTGATTCGATACGGCTTGCCGCATACTTTTTCGCAACAGCCGACACAATCGACGAATCCAACCCGCCGGAAAGTAACACTCCATAAGGAACATCCGTCATCAATTGCCGTTTCACCGCCGCTTCCAACGCTTCTCGCAATTCATGAATTGACGATTCGTTATGCTCAACTGTTGCATAATCTCGCCAATCTCGATTGTACCAACGAGTCAATTTGCCATCTTTACTGTACCAATAATGACCAGGCGGAAATTGTTCAATTTTGTCGCAATAACCTTCCAACGATTTCAATTCCGATGCGACATAAAATGTTCCTGTTTTGTCCCAACCCATGTACAACGGAATAATACCCATGTGATCACGAGCAATCAAATAAGTATCATTTTTTTCGTCATACAAAGCAAAAGCGAAAATTCCATTCAGCTCTTCAAGAAAATTCACGCCTTTTTCTTGATACAAGGAAAGAATCACTTCACAATCCGACTTCGTTTTAAACTGATAAGTTCCTGCTTGTCTGTTACGAATATCCTGATGGTTATAAATTTCGCCGTTGACAGCCAGTACGATGTTACCGTCGGTTGAATAAAGCGGTTGTTTTCCCGATTGCGGATCAACGATTGCCAATCGTTCGTGGGTTAAAATTGATTTCGAACCGGCGTAAATTCCCGACCAATCCGGTCCTCGATGACGGATTTTTCGTGACATGTCCAACGCCTGAAAACGTAACTTGTCCGCCGGCTCCTTCAACTCGAATATTCCAATGATGCCACACATAAATTTGTCTCTGGTTGAATTTTATTGAATCAGACAGAATTTGTCCGGAATGTCTATTGACAACATGACCGCGCTTCTATGACAGTATTAACACACCCTAATTTAGCGTGCCGCATTTTCGACATTCAAGGACAAAATTCTACATGAAATCCCAATAGTTTCAATACCGGTTTTTTTGAAAACGGACAGAATTATTTATACCGCTTTCGGTTGGAATCCAGCAAAACGGTTTCACTGAAAATTTTACGGGAAGATCAGTTAAAACGTTTATTTTAATGCTGTTGCAAATTCATTTAACGAAACACATGTCAGAGCAAAATCCGCTAATTCATCAAGTTTGGTAATATCTTGAATGGAACAGATTTTTTTCTGAAGCGATTTTGAAGGCAATTCCAAACGACGCGATAAAATACGAATAACCATTTCGGCTTTGCCTTTGGCTTCACCTTCTGCTTTGCCTTTGGCTTTACCTTCGGCTTGCCATTTATCGATATAGCCAAGTTCTTTCAGACATTGGTCAACTTTTTTTCCCATAATTATCTCCTGAAATGTTTTGATATTTGCCTCTGTTACAACATCAAGGTAAGCATCAAGAGCAGGGTCTTTCCCATGTTTTGCTGCTTCCGTTAAAAGAAAATGTAACCGAGCGGTTGTTAATTCTTTATTCAAATGGGTGAGCCAAAGGTTTTCGTCTTCCGCCAACTCATTTGAAACGACAATTTGAGTTGGTCCTATATCGTGATGAACGATATAAATACCATTCCGGTTTGATGTTATTTTGTAACGATTTGATAATTTTTTTAACAATTTGTGTGGATGTCGTGAAGTTACCATTGTTACCGACATGTTATCGATATGAATATTCTGTCGAGAAATGTAAAACAATTTATAACCGTGCGTCTTGTAATAATCACCGATGTCAAGCGAATCACTGGGGCTTTTGTATTCAAGAATATTATAGTTTCGAAAAATTCCGGCAATATTTTTGTCGATAACAACATTTTTACGTTTTTTAATGATAAGAACATCAATTCGTAACGATCCTTTCGTTAAGAGATATTCTTCTTCGAATTTCAATACATTCCGATATTCGTTAAGTTCGAGTTGCATCGCTCCGCAAAATGCCGGATGCCACAATGTTTTTGTCATAATTTAATTTTCAAGGATTGCCGAATGAGTGATATTTGTTCTTTCTTCATTACCGACGTTATTATCAACATTCATTTGATGTTGACTTATTTTACATTGACCTGTTGACGTTTGCAAGAGATACCGACACGAAACTCTGAGAAATTGTAGAAGATTGGATTCCTAAGAGGCGGCATCAACCGCAATATCTGTTCAACATTTATGATTTGCATGTTTTGTTACGGCAAAACGAATTACAGACAAAAACCAATTACGGAAAGTAATCCACTGAAATTTTGAAGCAAAACAAGAATGTGTGTGAATATGTTTTTGTTTTGTTCGTTGTTCGGTTTTTTTATTGATGATAAAAATAGACGCAAAAATATTGTTATGAATTTTAGCGACCGGTATTCAATTCGGCGTTTAATAATTCGGTATTTAATCTTGTAACCGGTTCTTTTGTTTTCAGTGGAACGTAAAGGTCTAATGCGTCATTGGGAGTCCATTTTGGCGGATAGAGTTCGAAGCAAGCGGAATTCATATCAATATCGTAGTTGATCTGCGATTGAATCCAGGTACTGTAAACGGTATGGTATGCCATTAAAATATCTGATGCCATTGGAATCAGACAACGAACAAATTTACCGGCAAGTAATTCGAATACGTCCATCCCTTCAGGAACGGAAATACCAGCAGTAATTTCCGATGCCGTCCAGAAATCAAGCGAAACATATTGATTTGTTTTGACGAAGAGACCGTAAGTTTTTTTGCGTTTCCAACCTGGTAATTTTTGCGTTTCGGAATAAAATTTTTGCCAAAGTGGTAAGCAATCATAAGATATTGCCGGAATTGTTGTCTGAGTATGGAATCCTGCAAGATGTTTTGCCGGATAATCGACAACTGTTATTTCAAAGTCTGTGGTTAGAGTCATCTGAGTATTTTGAAAAATTGAAAACAAACCGAAGATATGAAACTCTTCAGTATTACATTTTGACCGAGAAATTTACTGAATGATTTCTATTTAGTAACTGTTCATACACGCTAAATCCAACACCATAAAATGTATTGACGTTTAAATATTCACGACATTAATCTCAACATGATTTTTCATCTTTGTTTTGAAAAGTAGGTCGATTTCAGAAATGGGAGCAAAATCTAACATTCGCTGATATTCTGTTGCCGGAACAGTGTGAAGTTGGTAGGATTCTGTCGAAACCTAACCGGTAAGTTTTTTCTGTTCAATTTTTTGTAGCATGATCAGATGAATATCACTGGAATTTTACGTAAATTTTTTTATATGTCAAAAAAAATTTTTTCACAATATTAAATTTTACAAAATAAAAATAAGTAAAACACGGTTTTTTGAGCAATTCGATAAAATTTGTGATAAATTGTAAAAGATAGAACAAATAGCAAATCTGTTTCATGTTGATTTCGAGATTATTTTGACTCAAAAATTTTTTTCAAATTTTTCGTCATTTTCGTGAAAGGGGAACTTAGGTCAAATGATATTTCTCTATTCTTCGAAGATAAACACGCAAAAATGAATATCAAAATCATTTTGGTTGTGTTCATGCGATGATGGTATTTTGGTTGTCAAAATTCCGTTTGGGACAGAAATCAATCGCCAATACGGTTCTGTTAATCCGTAATACGAATAGATATAATAACTGTAATTGATTGTCATGATTTGTGTTTCCGATGAACAGTTCTTTTGAGCCATGTTCTTTATTGTTATTTTGGCGAAAAAAATTTTGTGAAATTTCGATAGTTGACATTTGTTTTATGCCAATTGATGATCGGTTTGTTTTCCGACTGACAATCCGATTGCAGTTGGATTGGTCGGGTGAAATCCGCAAACGGAAAAATGTGAAATAGGCGAACAAAACAGCAACGACAAATTTTGAAAAACCGATATGGAGACAACATTGTTGACGAATGAAGTATTAAAACGTGATCCGAATAATTTATGTGAACAGGGCAATTGAAAGCTGGATTGTTGAAACAATTCGGTGAATTGTAACAATTTATTTTTTTGATTTTATGAAACAGTGGATGTTTTTATTGATATTTTTGGGTATTGTGATTTACTGTTGGTTCTTTTTTGCAACACCGTTTGAACCTTATCAGGGATTGAGTGGTGTTACATGGACGCGGTTTTCGTTTTTTTCTTATTTTCTGTTACCGGACGAATATTTTGCCGCGTGGGTTGGTTCTGACGGTAAGATTTCGTTGACAGACCGAATACCGGTTATTTTTACCGCAAGTCTTTGTTTTATGGCGGCAAGCGGTTATGGTTGGTTTATTTTGTCGCTTCCGTTGTTCAAGTTTTGGCGCAAAACCATTTCGTCATTGGAACATTGGTTATTGTCAACTATTGTTGGATTGAGTTTTTGTTCTTTGGTGTTATTTTGTTTCGGTTTATGCGAAAATTTAAACAATACCGCAGTAATCAGAACATTAACAATATTAGGAGTACTTCTCTTCCTTTTTTTGAACAGTTTATTTAGTTATCAAGACGCTTATGAATCTCAATCGGCTTATCCATTGCCGAAATTGAAAAAATGGTCTTGGTTCAAGAAATCAGTGTTTTTTA
>JAIRTV010000250.1 GCA_031254675.1 Planctomycetaceae bacterium
GGTAATGAGGTTGGTTTTTTTTGTAATTTTGGCTACTGAGGTTGTTTTGTTAGAAAATTAGGTTGGAAATGAGGTTTGGTAAAATCGAGTTTTCAAAAAAATCGTGAACGGTTACAAACAAAATTTACAGGATTTTATGAGATTTTTTATCCTGTCAAAAAAACAGGTTTTTAGAAATTCCCATAAATTATTTGTTGACATCTTTAATTTTTCAAAAAAAACATAAACGGTTACAGGAATTTAATATTGAACGAAATTGAAAAATGTGTTTGTCTGATTTTTCTGCGTCTTCCGTGCATTCTGTGTTCAAAAAAAATATGGAACACGGAAAACACAGAATACACGGACTTGTAAAATCGTAAAATTGATGTGATTGCTTTTTACCAGAAGAATGCAAAAATTATTTCAGACATGCTGCAAATACAAAATGACACACCAATTCCTCATAACGCTCCAAGTTCACAGGAATTTGAGAAAATAGGCAAATTCAATGTCAAAATAGGAGTCTTCAAAAATTAAAATAGACAGTTACCTTGAAAGACTTAACTTTTCGGGTACAATCACGTGGAAATGGAAATTGCGGTAAAAGAACGGTAAGAAAATCGTCTTGTTTCGTGATTTTGCCGAATTGCGTTTTGTTGGAGAACACGTTGGTTTTTTGGTTGGTCTCTGAATTGTTTTTTTCAATCACACAAATATATTATGGATTTAACACCTCGTCAGATTGTTGCAGAACTTGATAAACATATTGTCGGTCAGAATGAAGCGAAACGCAGTGTCGCTGTGGCAGTGCGTAACCGTTGGCGACGTCAACGGGTTGACGATTCGATGAAAAAAGAAATTTCACCGAAAAATATCATGATGATCGGTCCCACCGGCGTTGGAAAAACCGAAATCGCACGCCGTCTCGCCACTCTCACCGGCGCCCCATTCATCAAAGTCGAAGCCACCAAATATACCGAAGTTGGATATTATGGTCGTGATGTTGAAAGTATGGTACGCGAACTCGTCGAAAATGCACTCGGTATTGTCCGTTCTTCCGAACGCGAAAAAGTAAAAGACGAAGCAGTACGACGCGCTAACGAACGACTCATCGATATGCTGTTGCCGTCGCCAACCAATTCAAAAAATTCCGACGATGATGACGACGACGATGATGATTCGCAATCCGACGAAGATCTTGTCAAATCTGTTCGCCACGAACGGAATCGCGCGAAAATTCGCAAAATGCTCGAAGAAGGTGGTATGGAAAACCGAACCGTTAGTATTGTCTCCGAAACGCGGGCAGTGCCAATGATTATGAGCAATATGCCCGGTATGGAATCCATGGAATTTGACTTTCAAGAAATGTTCGAAAAAATCGCGCCGCGAAGCCGAACAAAACGCGAAATGACCGTTAAAGAAGCACGCGAATTTTTGATCGAACAAGAAAGCGATCAGTTAATCAGCAAGGATAAAGTACAAACCGCAGCGGTTGAATTAGCCGAAAATCTTGGAATTATTTTCATTGACGAAATCGATAAAATTGTTGCCAGCGAAAAACAACACGGTGCCGATGTCTCACGGCAAGGTGTTCAACGTGATTTGTTGCCTATTGTGGAAGGAACAACAATTCAAACGAAATACGGTTACGTTAAAACCGATCATGTTTTGTTTATTGCCGCCGGAGCGTTTCATCGCGCTAAACCAAGCGATTTAATGCCGGAACTTCAAGGACGTTTTCCAATTCGGGTTGAGTTGAACGATTTGACGAAAGACGACTTCATCCGCATCTTAACCGAACCCAACGGTTCGTTGACCAAACAATATCACGCTTTAATGCAAACCGAAAACATCGAATTAGTTTTCGAACCGAACGGAATTGAAGCGTTGGCGGGCTATGCGTTCGCCGTCAACCAGAAAATGCAGAATATCGGTGCCAGACGACTCTACACCATTATGGAACGCTTGCTCGAAGAACTGAGTTTCGAAGCCCCCGATATGGAACAAAATCGTATTGTTATTGATGCGGACTACGTTAAACAGCGTATCGACGACGTAAGTAAAGATGAAGACCTAAGTAAGTTTATTCTCTGACGAATGTTCCAAAAATCTCACACGAATAATCAACTCGCAGAAGATTAAACAACTGTTCGTCAATTAACAGAAATTCACAGATTGAACACAGAACACACGGAGGAATAACACGGAAAAAAGAGTAGAATACAACAATTCCGAACCAATACGTGTTTGAAGGCGTTGACATATTCGTTTTGTGTGGATACAATGATTGAGTGTTTGTTATTGATGCTTTGGAAAATTTTTTTCTACTTTGTTTCGAAAAAACGACTATGTTTGGTAAAATGTTTGAAATTGGTTCATTGATGAAACAGGCTCACGAATTTGGCGGTAAAGTTCAAGAGATGAATGATAAACTGAAACAACTTCGTGTTCAAGGTTCTGCCGCTGGTGGTCTCGTGGTGGTTGACGTCAACGGACTCCAAGAAATGGTAGCGTGTCGAATTGATCCTGCCGTTTTTCAACAAGGTGATGTCGAATTGTTGGAAGAACTGATTGTTACGGCAACCAACGATGCCATCGACGAATCACGACAACAACAAGCCGAATCAATGAAATCACTCACAGAAGGGATGAATCTCGGCAATCTGACCGAAACTCTTGGAAAAATCATACCACAATAAAATTAAAATACTGAGAATCACAAAAATTGTTTCCTTTGTTGTTTCTTTATGCTTTGCTCTAATCGTTTATTATTAGTAAATGTCTGAGTTGACCGAATCCGTAACGCGGATGATTAAAGAATTTGAGAAATTGCCCGGACTCGGTAAAAAATCCGCCGAACGGATTGCGTATCATTTACTCAAAGTTGAAACAAAGGAAGCACTTGCGTTAGCCGACGCAATCTATGCGGTTAAGAAAAATGTCCGATATTGCAAGCATTGTTTCAACTTAACCGAGCAAGAACTTTGCGAAATCTGTCGTGACCCGAAAAGAAATCAAACGATTCTTTGTGTTGTCGAACAACCACGCGATTTGATTGCGTTGGAACAAACCGGACAATATGACGGGCTTTATCATATTCTTCTTGGTCGTATTGCTCCGCTTGATAAAATCAGTCCTGACCAATTGACGATTACGGCTCTTGTGGATCGGATAAAAAACGGTTCCTTTGCTGAAATTGTCATGGCAACCAATCCAACGGTTGAAGGTGATTCAACAGCTCTTTATATTATCAAGCAATTGGAATCTCTCCCGAAAAAACCGCGAATTTCTCGATTAGCGCGCGGTATTACTACTGGTAGTGATTTACAATTCGCCAATAAAGAAATGCTCGCTGATGCTCTGGTGGAACGTCAATCGTTCCGGTAACTCCCCGATGTGTTTTTGTTTTCTGCTTGGTATTGAACTCCAAACCGTTTGACAATACAAATTGCCGTCCGCAAACAGGGGCAAAACAGCGGCAAATCAGGAGCAAAAAACAGGGGCAAATCAGTTGGTGGGCAACATTTTGGCGAAAGGTTGCCCACCTTTTTAGTTGATAGTGGAAAGTTGATAGTGGATAGTGTCGCATGCGGAATTTTTACCACAAAACAATAATTCCGCTTGCGACACTCTCCACTTTCCACTAT
>JAIRTV010000293.1 GCA_031254675.1 Planctomycetaceae bacterium
GCCAGACGTATGGAACGGTTTTTGTCACAACCATTTCTTGTTGCAGAAGTTTTCACCGGTAAACCGGGTGAAATTACGCCGCTTGAAGACACGATTCGTTCCTTTGAAGAAATCGCCGCCGGAAAATGGGATCATCTTTCGGAACAAGCATTTATGTACGTTGGTGCGATTGAACAAGCCGCCGAACAGGAAGAAAAACTTTTGGCTGCCGCAAAGAAAAAATAAGTTACAAAATCATAAAACCGGAATCGCAAAATTACTGCGGTTCCGGTTGATTCTTGTTTGAAACGCCCAAAAGAAACATGCTCACAAAGTAAGCAATGTTTTACCTACTTGATGTTTATCTCTTAACGAAAATTCCGCAAAATATATTGCAACATGACAATAATGACTGCTGTATGTCGATGTTTTAGTACATTATTCGATCTTGTTTTTTATTCCAAATGTTGAAGAGATCGGCGCATGGTTTTTGGTCGATAATTTCGGGGTGTAACAGTGGGCTGTTGGCGGTTCCTTCCATGAGTTGATAGATAAATTCGTCGTCGAAACCTCCGATTGTTGAATCGTGCCGGTCAGCTCCGAAATAGAGTTTTCTAATTCCTGCCCAGTGAATTGCCGCTAAACACATTGGGCATGGTTCGCACGTGCTGTAAATTTCACAGTCGGAAATATTGAAACGACCTAGTTTGGCGGTTGCTTTGCGGATAGCAACAATTTCAGCGTGGGCGGTTGGGTCGTTTGTACCAAGCACTTCATTATGGGCAACCGCAATTACTTCGCCATCCCGCACGATCACTGCGCCAAAAGGACCTCCGAAATTTTTTGTCATTCCTTCTTGAGCGGCATCGTATGCTAATTGCATATATTTATTCATTGAATTATAATTTTAACCGTTTGTTGATTATAATGAAACAGTAAATTGAATCCGGCGTTTTTGCCGTGTTGCCAAACTTTTGACAACGGTACAATGATACCGTAACATCCTGTGATTTTCAACACGTTCACAAAAATTATTCGTCTTACTCCATTTGGACGTGGTGCGGTGGCGTCAACACTTCTGTACGGTCCCGACGCACTGGAAATATTGCAACGCCATTGGACAGGTCAAAAACTTCGTGTTGCCGATCAACCGTTGTTCGGACGTTTTCGGCTGGAAACAATTGAGCAAGACGAAGAAATTGTTGTACATATTTCTAATCGAAACGAAATTGAAATTCATTCGCACGGTGGTGAAATGGTCGTTTCGGCGATCGAATCAACTCTCATTCAAGACGGAGCCTGTTCGGTTTCGTGGCAAGAATTTTTTTGTCCCAACGAAACGCAACGCGAATTAGCTCTTCGGTTTCTTCCGTTTGCGCCCACCGAACGCACGGCACAAATTCTTCTCGATCAGTACAATGGAGCCTTAGATCGAGAATATACCGAAATTGAAACACTAAAAGACGAATTTATAAAACAGAAACGATTTGATCGATTGAACGAAAACGCTAAAGTGGGAAAACATCTTGTGAATCCGTTTCGGGTTGTACTTGCCGGAGCGAGCAACGCGGGAAAAAGTAGTCTGTTCAATGCAATTCTTGGTTTTCAGCGGAGTATTGTGAACGTTATTGCCGGTACCACACGTGATGTTGTTTCTTATCAAACGGCGTTGGATGGTTTTCCCGTGACGTTTTATGACACAGCGGGATTTCGGGAAACGCAACACGAATTGGAACAACAAGGAATCGAACGTTCACGTCAATCAATGAACGATGCCGATTTACTGGTTTGGGTCATTGATTTGACGGTTCCCGAAAACGAACAACCCAATCTTCCCGCAACAGAAAATATTACCGAAAATATCTTGTTTTGTTTTAACAAAATTGATCTGATTGATTCGATCACTTTGGCGACTTGGGAAAAACAAACCGTTGCGAAAAACAAACTCATCGTAAGCGCAACAACCGGACAAGGTCTTGAAACATTGCTGGAACACATTATTCGCCGTTTAATTCCGAATCCGCCGAAACCGCTTGAAGCAGTTCCTCTTGAGTCTGATCTGAATTGTTCGGAACAATTATTTTACCGATAATTATTGGATTATTTTGCTCTTTAGAATAACCGGATTTAAATCGACTCGTATTAAATGAAACGATCAGTTCTACATTGTCGGGATTCCACAAAAAATATTCATCTTCGGGAATACAAAAATATTGACCGGCGATAAGTTTTTGGGATTCGATCTGAGGCAATATTTTCCCCGTGTGAAACATATAATAGTAGAGAAAGGGAAACGACGCAGAACCAACACTATGAAATTCGGTATTGATCGGAATCGTTTCAAATAATTCAGCAACATGATTGCCAACATCTTCATATTTTGTTTTAAGAATATCGATAAAAATGAAATTATAAATTGTTGCGGTAAATAAAACAAAAGCGATAATACTCATGACGTATCTGTTTTTGTGTTTTATTCGGTTCATCCAAATGATAAGAATCAAAATCAGAACACTAATTATTAAAAAGATTAATGAAGAAATCGGATGGATAGGAAAGATGGAATATAAAATTTTGAATATATTTCCTATACCCCCCCCCCCCCCCCCAATTGATTGATTTTTTTGTCCCATGCTCTAAAACCCAATGAGCAATCGTTGCCCAAATGCAACAAATTGGCGCAAGACCACAAACAGTGATTAGAAAAACCTTTTGAAAGACAGTCCAAAGTTTCAGCCATGAATTCTTTTTTTCTATTATTTCTTTCCTGTGAAGATAACATTGTTCGATAACAACCGCCGACAAAATAACAAAACAGGGAATCATGGGAATATAGTATCTGGTTTTGGCTCCTGCCGGTAACCAAACGGAAATAAATGTTATTGCGATAGCACCAAGACAAAATGTTACGGGCGCCGGAAATGGTTTTAACCGGTTGCGAAAATCAGTGTTCAAAAAGGCGAGAAGGAAAATCGACCAAGGAAGCAAGATCGCAAATTGTTCTAACGGATAAATGCTCCAGTGTTCCAAATAATTTATGATTCCTTCGTGTTCAAAACGCATCGTCACATCGCCCAGTAACATTATTTGTGTTGCTTCCCAAGGAGTGTAATAACAGAAACCAATTTGCCAAATTCCGAACAGTCCCAAATAAAGCATCAAACCAATAAAATGTCCCCGCGTTAACAAATTTGAGAGGCGTTTGTTGAGAAACAAAGACAATCCGATAATAGCATAAAAATAAAGCGGGGCTTGCGTAAAACCTTTTGTTAATGTTGCGCATGTTAGCAACAAATAAGCGATAATCCATTTGAGCGTATTCGGACAACCTTTGTGTTCGGCGGCGTGCCAAAAAAGATAAGTACTTGAAAGTAAAAATGTAAAAAATATTTCTGTTTCGGCAAGACCGCCATATTTGAGAATGTGAAACGTGCTAAGAAATAAAAGACTTGCTGAAAGCGGAACCATGCCCCGAAAAAAAGTGCGACAATAACAATAGATCAATAAAGTTGTTGCGATAACAGCAAGAAAACTTGGTAATCGACCGGCAAGATGTCCAAAATTGCCTAATATTGTTCCTGTTAAAGCGATAACCCAATTTTGAAACGGAGGACGTGAAAGAAATAATTCTCCTTGAATTGTTGGGACAAATACATTGCCAGAAAGAAGCAATTCCTGCGCACAAATAACACGTCGTGGTTCTTCGCCTTTATAGGGAAGTTCGTGTAATCTTGGGAGAAAAATAGTTGATCCCAAAACAATAAGGAGCAAAATTTCTAGAATGATATTCCGTTTTTTCGATAAGATTTGTTGATCATTCATATTAATAGTTATACTTTCCGAAATAGGTATTAGAAAATTATCAAGTTTGTACTTAGAGACGTACCAAACAATCGAAAATCAGCAAGCAACGTCAACAGAGATGCGAAAGATGTTCACAACATCAACTTTCTTTGATTCGCTTTTGTTGTTTTGAGATATGATAACGAGATTGGGGGGACATTTTAATTTGTTGTGTACTGGAATTATTCTTTTCGTATTTACCCGGCAAGGACTCGAACCTTGAATGAGGGAACCAAAATCCCTTGTGTTACCAATTACACTACCGGGTAATCTTACAACAACCTGCAATAATTTTAATAATCAACAATAATCTAAAAGTATTCCAATTGTCAACAATTTAGAACAGAGATTGTAATCTTTTGTGAATATTTGACAAGGGAGCGTGACAAATTTCTTTGATTATTTTTTGGTGGTGGATTTGATTTTCTTTTTTCGAGTCGTTGTCTTGTTGTTGATGGTTTGTTTCTTTTTGTTGTTTTGGTATCTTGCCGATTAGT
>JAIRTV010000369.1 GCA_031254675.1 Planctomycetaceae bacterium
AATCCGAAAACTAATAAAATTATTTCTAAAATTTCTTCGGAAGAATATCGCGGAAACATTAACAACCGTTTCCCTCGCGTGATAGAACAATTATCATTGACTTATGATTTACAGAGCCTTTCGGCGGATACTCTTGTGGAATTGTTGGGCGACGAGTTTAAGTTTGAACAGTGAAGAGCATATTTGCGGTATTATTTTTTGAAGTTGAACACCATGTACAATACTCGCAACACGAGCAACGACATAATCATTGCGCCAATGACTCCGCCAATGACAACCGTTGCGAGTGGTCGTTGGACTTCTGCGCCAACTCCTGTACTAAAAGCCATTGGGAGAAATCCAAGACTCGCCACCAATGTCGTCATTAACACCGGACGCAATCGAGTAATTGCCGCTTTTGTTACCGCTTCTTCCAATTCGATGCCTTTCTGTCGGAGTTGCCGGATATACGAGACAAGAATCATGTCGTCCAAAACCGCAACTCCAGACATTGCGATAAATCCAACCGCCGCCGAAATTGAAAACGGCATGTCCCGCATCCATAACGCAACAATACCACCAACCCACGCAAATGGAATACCCGTAAATACCCGTAACGAATCCACAATGTTTCTGTATGTTAAATATAACAAACCAAAAATCAGACAAAGCGTTAACGGAACAACAATCATTAACCGTAATTTTGCTCGCTCAAATTGTTCAAATTGTCCGCCGTACTCAACACGATAACGCGGTGTCGGCATCACAACTTGTGCTGTAATTTTCTTTTTTGCTTCACTAACAAAACTCCCAAGATCACGACCACGAACATTGGCGGAAATCGTAATTCGTCGCACACTCCATTCACGCGAAATTGTTGACGGTCCCTCAATAACTCTTACCTCGGCAAGACGTCCCAATGGAATTTGTGCCCCGTCCGATGTTAAAACAGGAATTTCCGCAACCGACTTCGGATCTTCGTGATATTTGTCCGGCAACCGAACCACAAGCGGAAATCGTAACTCCCCATCAAGAATTTCACCAACAACCTTACTCCCTATCGATTCCACCAACTCCAAAACTTCTTGTGCCGATATTCCATAAAAGGCAAGCTGCTCCTGAATCACCTTTATTTGTAACATCGGTTGCCCAGTAATTTGTTCAACAGAAACATCCGCCGCCCCTGTAATTGAATTGAGTATCCGTTCAATTTCACCGGCTTTCTCTACCAAAAGATCAAAATCGTCACCAAAAAGTTTCACCGCCAAATCAGCACGAATCCCTGAGGCAAGTTCATTGATTCGCATCTCTATCGGTTGCGAAAATCCCAAACGTTGCCCGGGCAAATCACGCAATGTCAATTCAATCGCTTCCGTCAATTCGGCTTGTGTTCGCGCACGCGTCCATTGCGCACGCGGTTTCAACGAAATAAATATGTCCGTCAATTCAATTCCCATCGGATCTGTACTGATTTCTGCTGTTCCGATGCGACTCCAAACATTGTTGATTTCATCGGGAAAATTTTGTAACAAAACTTTTTCCATTTCCGTATTGTAACGAACCGATTCGTTAATATCTGTTCCGGCAGGTCGAACAACACCAACAACAAGAGCCCCTTCAGAAAGTCGCGGTATAAATTCCGAACCAAGATGCGGCGCAATCATTCCAAACGCAATAACCAATACACAAATTGCAAAACCAAGAATTGCCGGTTTATGTCGCAACGAAAATCGAAGAACCGGTAAATAAATCATTTTGAAAAGTCGCATCAATATTGGTTCGTGTTCGGACATTTTTCGTGGCAAAAAAAGACTTGCAAGAACCGGCATCAATGTCAACGATAAAATCATCGAACCAAGTAACGCAAAAATCACCGTCAACGCCATAGGACGGAACATCTTGCCTTCCACTCCTTCGAGTGTCAGAATCGGTAAATAGACAATCATAATAATCAATTCACCAAACATCGTCGGTTTCCGAACTTCTACTGCCGCGTCACGAATAATCTCAATTCGTGATTTGTCGTTACACGATTTGTCGGACAATTTTCGTGTGCAATTTTCAATCATCACCACCGAACTATCCACAACCAATCCGAAATCAAGTGCGCCCAAACTTAGTAAACTTGCGGCAATTCCGAATTTATACATTCCCGTAAACGCAAAAAGCATCGACAACGGAATCACCAACGCAACAATAAATGCCGCACGAATATTACCAAGAAACGCAAACAAAACCGCAATCACTAACAACCCACCATCAAAAAGATTTTTCCGTACTGTATCGATTACAAAATTGACTAATTCTGTACGATCATAAACCGTTTTAATTTGAACACTTGGTGGAAGACTTGATTCGAGAGACTGTAATTTTTCTTTCATTGCGGTTGTAACACGATGACTGTTTTCGCCCATGAGCATAAAACCGAGTCCCATGACGACTTCGCCTTGACCATTGGCGGTAACAGCACCACGCCTGATTTCGTGACCGATCACCACATCGCCTATATCCGAAACTAAAATTGGTACACCGTCTGTTGCAGAAATAACAATTTGTTTGATTTCGTCGATATTTGTTGTTCGTCCTATTCCTTGTACGAAAAGTGATCCTTCGCCGCCGGAACGACTGATATTTCCACCGCCGCTATTCAAATTATTTTTCTGGACAGAATCGATAACTTGATCAAAAGTCAAACCGTGTTTCGATAATTTGTCAGGATCAAGTCGAATTTGAAATTGACGTACAAAACCGCCCCACGTATTGATTTCGGCGGTTCCGGGAATATATTTCATGACAGGTTTGATTTGCCAGTCGTGAATTGTCCGCAATTCTGTTTCATCGGTACCTTGACCGAGAACAATATAATTTAAAACTTCACCGAGTCCTGTTGCGACGGGTCCCATTTTGGGTTGTTCGATTCCGTCGGGCAATTCAACCGTGTTAAGCCGTTCATTAATAAGTTGACGCGCAAAATAAATGTTTTCAATATTATCATCAAAAACGACAACAACCTGAGAAAAACCAAATTTTGAAACACTACGCATTTCCAAGAGTCCGGGCAAACCGCTAATAGATTGCTCTACTGGAAACGTGATTTGTTTTTCAATTTCTTCGGGACCGAGAGCCGGAGCATTGGTATTGATTTGAACTTGTATCGGGGTTGTGTCTGGAAAGGCATCAATATCAAGATGTTGCAGCGA
>JAIRTV010000470.1 GCA_031254675.1 Planctomycetaceae bacterium
TCATAATCGGCGGGATTGGCACCGAGATGACGAAAGCCTTTTTCTGTGAGTCGTCTGCCGCGTGGTGTACGAATAAGAAGTTCACTGCGAAGCATGAATGGTTCGACTTCATCAATGAGTGTGTCCGGCGCAACATTCATGGTGTGCGCCACTGATTCAATACCAACTGGTCCGCCACGAAAAACTCGTAACATAGTTTCCAAAAATTTCCTGTCTTGCGGGTCAAGCCCAAGCCGATCAATTCCTTGCATGTCCAACGCTTCAACAGCAACCCGTAACGTTATAACACCATTTGCCTTGGCATCGGCGAAATCACGAACCCAACGCAATCGATTGTTTGCTAATCGTGGTGTTCCGCGACTACGAAACGCAATTTCGTAAGACGCATCGTCATCAATTCGTACATTTAATTTTCCGGCACTACGACGGACAATCACCGCGAGTTCATCGACAGAATAAAAATCAAGATGTTCCCGCATCTGAAAACGGTCACGAAGTGGTGCGGAAATTAAACCGGTTCGGGTGGTTGCTCCGATTAGCGTGAACGGTTTGAGTTGGATATTCAATGTTCGAGCGTTCACGCCTTCGCCCAATGTCAGATCAATCCGAAAATCTTCCATTGCCGGATACAAAAATTCCTCAACCGATTTCTGCATTCGGTGAATTTCGTCAATAAACAGTACCGAATTTTCTTCGGCATTGGTTAAATACGGAACAACATCTTTAGGCGATTTAAGTGTTGCGCCATTTCCAATCTGGGTGGAAACGCCGAGTTCGCGTGGAATACATGTTGCGAATGTTGTTTTCCCAAGCCCTGGCGGACCGTCGAAAAGAACATGTCCAAGTGGTTCCCGACGTTTTTGCGCCGCCCGAATTGAAATTTCAAGCCGCGCAAAAACATCCCGTTGACCAATCATTTCCGACATCCGTTGCGGACGCAACGCACGGTCTTCTTCCAACAATAAATCGTTATGAAATTGATTCGGAACGTTCTGTTCCGTTGGAGTTTGTTGTTCGTCCTGCGAACGAATAATAATTTCTTTAGGCATAGAGTATGCAACTATTTATATTGAAAATCGTGTCGGAAATATTGTCGAGTTGTGGATTGGTGTGAAACACGCTCACAGCGACCACAACCAAAACAACACACTATACCTTAATTGCTAATAATTGTAAAGTCAAGGAACAAAACAAGAACGCTATACATTGGGTGTTGGTTAAGTGATGTTTCTTTTTTTGATGATATATTTTTTGTTATTTATATTTAGTGTTACAAGCGAAATGATCGCAAAAACAAGATCCGTCGTCTTATCGATAACATCAGGTCGATATCAATCAAGCGGTGAAAATTGATAACAGATTTTTCCTTTTTCATCAAACAAATTAAAAATTGCCGGAGTCTCTTGAACGTACCAACATTTTTAATTATGATAAATTCGTTTTGAGTCCGGTGTTGATTGTTCCGCCGAAGTTGTTTACAATTTTTGCAATTAACGTCTTCTTTTACCTCAATTTTTCTGAAACTTTTAAATTATTTTTCAAAACAGATGTTACGAATTTTTTCAGTATTTTTTTGTGTTTGTTGTTTTTTCGGAACGTTTACGGTTGTTGCTGCCGATGTTGTTACCGACAAATCCAAGCGGCTCGAAAATTATTACACAAGAGCAATTCCCGCAACGGAAAACTTTATCAAACGTCTCATCAAAAATGGGAATGTTGAACCGTGGGCGAATCTTGGTGTTCGTTCATTGATTGATCAATGTTATCTTTTGGCTTCGGCTAATGTCGATTTGCCGGAAGAGAAACGTCCCTCTTTGGAATCGACAATTCCGTTATTGAAACTTGCGGAGGAGATGCAAGATCGGAATCCCGAAAGCCGAACATTCGGCAATTTCCGTTGGTATTGGAGAACGCCGGAAGTAACCGATCAAAACGCTGTTGAATTTGTCGCCTCGCATGCAATTCCTGTCTGGTTTGAGGCACGCGAGAAACTGCCGCCGGAAGCACGACTCATTCTCGCACGAATATTGCGGCGTTCTGTGGACGGTTGTTTGAAACATCGTGTTCGTTCCGATTATACGAATATTGCTATTTATAATTTTGTTCATCTTATTATTCTCGGACAAATTTTCGACCGTCCCGACGCTGTTCTGGAAGGCGAACGGCGTTTGCAACTCTTTTTGTTGAATGTTTGGGATCACGGGATTTTTGAGTACAACAGCCCAACTTATTACACTGTTGATGTTGATGCTTTACAACTTGGTCTCCGTTACATTAAGAGTTCGTCAACAAAACGGTCTATTCAAAAATTGCTTGATCTTTTCTGGACAGATTTAGCCTTGAATTGGTACCAGCCGTCTTTTCGTCACGCCGGAGCGCAAAGTCGGACGTACAATTATCTTTACGGAGTTGCCGGAACAACACGGTTGTTTGATTTTGCCGGTCTTGCTCCAACCGATAACAGTACGAAAAATCCTGATTATCTTAATTCGTTACACGCTTCCTATCAACCCGATAAAAAAATTCTGAAACACAATCAACAATATCCGCGTCTTGTGGCTCGGCGTTGGGGAGCCAAACCGGAACAATGGGCAACCTCTTATATTTTGAACGATATTGCGCTTGGTTCCGCCGGTGCTGCTTACAGAAGAGCGAGACAAAATATGGTGTTGACGGTTGATTTGGCGGACTTTGACGAATTTCCTCAAACGCCGCCCAAATTCCAACCGCGTAACTATTTTATTGCCGATGGTCGTGAAGACCCTTACGGTACTAATCGTTACCCAACTTCCAGTGCCGGTCATGAAAAAGCATTGCACGCGGAGGCGTTTTGGTTCAGCGCACAACGTACTACCGATGCTCTTGGAATTGTTGTTTACACGCCGGAAACTCTTAACGATCCCGTGTTGACTAATGTTCAATCTCATTTTGTGTTCCGAAAACCGGAAACAATTTTTCTTAACAATAATTCCGTTGAATTGTCTGCCGAACCGGTTGAAGTAGGAGAGAAACCGGTTGTTTTTCGCTACGGTAATAAAGCGTTTGGGATTCGTGTTCTTTGGACGCGGGACAAAGACGGTCAAGCACCGAAAGCGTTTTTGGTAAACGACGGCAATAAGCATGGAGTTTATCGGCTGACGATTGATCATTGGGCGAAAAATGTTCCGGTGTCCTACAATGGTCTTACGGCTCCGCCTGGAGCGGCTTTTTGGGTTCGGATCGGTTCGCAACTCGATACCGCCGAAAAATTCAATGCGTGGTGTCGAAATTTCGCCGAAGCAGCCGTCGAAAAACTGGATATTCAAAACGATAATATTGCTATTCGGATTGCCGGAACCGATGGCGTTGTTTCGGCGACCGGTACGGAATTGGCAACTCCAATGGTTCAAATTGTTACGGAACCGGCAGGACCAAACGGAATTCTCACTCTAAACGGTAACGATTTAGGACGACCAATTTTGGAACAAGTTCCTATGGTTGCCGATTTTGTGAAACGAAAACAAGAATTAAAACCAATCACGTTGGACTCAACCGGAACTTATTGGGAAGCGGAAAACGGTTTTTGTTTCCTTAATTTCTTAACCGAATCAAATAGCGAAGCGTCCGGCGAAAAAGCGGTTCGGGTGAACGGTGAAGTATTTTGGTTACTGGATGTGAAGCAAGCCGGCGATTATTATCTTTGGGCGCACGTTTCCGCTATTGATCCCGAACACGATTCCTTTATGATTAACTGGACAAAACAAGTTCACGACGGACTCCAACTTTCCGATGAAACCGGTGGAGCGTGGCATATTGGATCCGGTCAAGATTGGCGTTGGGTTCCGTTGAAATTGGAAAACGAAAAACCAATTGTTCCTTTAAAATTAGAACCGGGAATATGGCGAATCACACTCCGACCACGTGAACCCGATGGTCTTGTTGATCGCTTTTTCTTCACAACCGATCCCAACGCCAAACCGTAACTTCATTTATCGTTGCGATTCATGGGGAATTTTCTTTTGCTAAAGTTAAAAATACAAAAACATACTTTACAAAAAATTCCCCTTTCTCCAAGATCGAATTCGGAACAACATTCGTCGCGTGAAACGACAATGACGGTCTGAAAATAAGAAAATCTCTTAACTTAATACGTATGGGGAAGCATTGCCAGTCGGCAATGCAACCGTGGGTAAAAACCTTTCGGTTGCTCTCTTTGTTTGTCCAAATTCACACTGAATAGCAGAACAATTTTTATTTGTTCCGTTGTTTGATGAAAAATAGTCCGCAAAACCATTACGAATATTATGGCAGATTGATGCTATTTCCGTCGTCAACATAAGAAAGCCCAACCAAAAACGGGAAAG
>JAIRTV010000063.1 GCA_031254675.1 Planctomycetaceae bacterium
ACCGAAACTCGCTGGTTTGAAGACCGGCTATTGATAGAACTTCGTACAAGTAAATAAACAAAAAAAAAGAACAAAATACCTAAAATATATCGCGTAAACCTAAATATAGTAAAAGGTTATAAAACAAGAAGATTTCCAATCCAAAAATAAAATTTACCGTGAATAATGAAAAAAAACTCCGAGAGCCAAGAGGTTGCCCACCTTATACCTTCATTTGCATGTGAAAATAGTTCATTTTCAGGCGAAAATGGTTCAATAAAAATGATTATTGACTTCGGGTGAAGACTTTATTTGAACACGGAAAATACAGAATACGCGGAATTTTTTGATTTTTCCTGTCTTTCGTGTATTCAGTGTTCAATTGGTTCCTTGAGAAAAGGATTGTTTAAGATTTGTGTTTTGCGCATACCATAACCAATGATCTTAGGTTCGTTTGAACATTTTATCGAGTTCTTCTCGCGAAAACACAAGTATTGATGGTCGTCCGTGTGGGCAATGATGAACGTTGACTTCCTTTTCCGCAAGCACAATCAGTTGGGCAATCGCATCAGATCGGAGATGATCACCAGCTTTGATTGCGGCTTTGCACGCCATACTGTGGAGCATTTCTTCAAGCATTTCCGTTCGACTCAACTTTTTGCCCGCTTCAAGAAGCGGTCCCAATAACGACATCAAAAGTTCCAGCGGCGGCGTTTTGGAAAGAATTGCCGGAAATGAAGAAATCAACACGGTTTCACCGCCAAACGGTTCGACCAAAAGACCCAGTGTTTCAAAAAATTCGGTATGTTCCGCAACACATGCAAATTCATTGGGCGACAAATCAACAGGAATTGGTACCAATAATCGTTGCGATTCGAGTTGTCCTTCGTTCATTCGTTCTTTGAGTTGTTCATAGAGAACCCGCTCATGCAACGCATGTTGATCAATCAAAGCAATACCCTCCAATGTCTCCATAATCAGATAACGATTATGCATCTGGACAACGAGTTTACCTTGCGGCGAATAAGCAATTCGATCCGCAAGCAACATCTGCAACTTGTTCGACACGGATTGATTTTCAACAGTATAATTATTGTTATTACTATTGTTTTCGTTATCATTATCGTTATCGTTTTCATTATGTTTCCCGATAAAAGTGGGTTGTCGATTTTGATCTGCCTGTTCCGACAATTCCGGTCGATCCGGTAACGCATAAAATGAAAGATCGTCTCCATCGAATTTATCCGTCGAAGTCTTGGCAAAATCGGAAACACTCGTATTGGATTCGGAACTCAACGTATCAAAACCGGACAGATCGGAATCGGAAAAAGAAACCGAATCACAAGGGGATTTCGATTCCGTTTCATCGCCGAAACTTGAAGAAGTTGTCGATGGAGAATTTGTTTTAGCCGGTTCGTTGGAATTTTTGTCTCGACTCATTTGTTCGAGCCAATCACGAGCGCGGTTTCGCGATTCTTCAATGACCGAAGGAGCAAGAGCTGATCGTGGATCATTCGGATCGTGTGATGCCGCACGGTGAATTTGTAACGGCGTTTCGAATCGTGACGGTGTTTCTTCGGTGTTGTCCGAATGATCTGCCGAAACTCGGTTACGTAAATCGGACTGGAGAAATTTTTCACGTATCGCACTCAAAAAATCAGCATAAATCCGACTGGAATCAAGAAACCGAACTTCCATTTTCGTCGGATGAACATTCACATCGAACATCTCCGGCGACATCGTGATTTGCAGAAAGGCAATCGGAAAACGACCCGACAACAAAAGTCCACGATACGCTTCACTCAACGCATGTTGTAACGCCCGATCTCGAATATATCGTTTGTTGAGAAAAAAGTATTGCATTCTGTTATTGTTGCGATTTTGGCTCGGATGCGACACAAAACCCGAAACATGAACCGTTGCACCGGCATGGCTCTCCACATAAATCAAATTCCGCACAATATCTTCGCCGAAGAGTTGTCGAATTCGGTTTTGCGGATTGTCGTCCGGCGGCAATTCGTGAATCACACGCCCATTGTGTTTTAACGTAAAATGAATTGTCGGATGCGGTAACGCTAATCGGATAAACGTTTCCGTAATATGTCCTACTTCGGTGGTGATTGATTTCAAATATTTTCGGCGTACCGGCGTGTTGAAGAAAAGATTGCGGACTTCAATTTGGGAACCAACAGGAATTCCGCAAGTGATTAGTTCTGTTCGTTCGCCGCCGTTGCTATGAATTTCGGCTCCTTCATTACTGTCGGCAACGCGGCTTTTAATGGACATCTGGCTGATTTCGGCAATTGACGCCAACGCCTCACCACGAAAACCAAATGTGCCAATACGAAATAAATCATCAGAATCGGAAATTTTACTGGTGGCGTGAGGCGACAACGCCAAAACCAATTGATCCGCCGCAATACCGCTACCGTTATCAACCACACGCAACAAATCTGTTCCGCCTTTGTCGATTGTAACATCAATTCGTGTCGAACCGGCGTCAAGAGAATTTTCTACCAACTCCTTGAGAACACTCGCCGGACGTTCTATCACTTCACCGGCAGCGATCTTGTTAATCATACTCTGAGAAAGTGTTCGAATTGTATTCATTGTTGTTTGGTCGTTGATTTGTTTGTTGGAGTCAAAGAGGAGTCAATCGGCATAACCGTAGGGGAAAACTTCGGCAACAAAAAGATCGCCTACTTTTTATCTACTGTTACATTCACAAATTTCGAAACGATTTGCCTATTACCGGCTGTTCTTTTTGCGCGGCATGGAAGTATCCAATGTTTCCGGTCCGGCAAACGGCGGCTTTTCGAAAGTCTGACCGTCTCCGGTAACACGTGGATCTCCGGTTGAGGTCAAAATAGTCGTCAGACGTTGCGCAAGCGTTTGACGGATTTCGGCATACTTGGGATTTTCCGCAACATTCACAAGGTAATCGGAATCTTCACGTAAATCGTAAAGTTCTTCACCGGAACGTTTACCAAAAGCATAATCCCAATACGATTTCCATTGCGGATCATTTTCGCGTAACAGAATCCATGTTTTTGTGGGGCTGGCGTCGAGATCAGGGAACGAATAACCCGTGTCCATACTTTTTTGTTTCATTTCTTCAGGTGAATCGCCGGTTGTTTGGTGATAGGGATCGCCCATGGGATATCGTTGCGGTTGAAAGTTACGGATGTACAAAAAATCGTTGGTACGGATTGAGCGTTGCGGATACGGTGTGTAGTCGGCTCTGGCACTGTCGTAATGTCGTTCTCTTCCCGTTACGACAAAATCGCGACTCGGGTCAATCTGACCATTTTTATCGGAAAGAAGTAGCGGCAAAATACTACGTCCGGTCATGCACTCCGGCGGCGTCAAACCGGCAATTTCAAGGAACGTCGGCGCAATATCCATCATGTTAATAAAATCGTCAACCGTTCTACCGCCTTTGATTTTATCGCCCCAACGGACAAGTAACGAGACTTCCGTACCGAAATTGTACAAATTACATTTTCCACGCGGAAAACCAGGAACACCATGATCACCGCTCATAACAATAACCGTGTTATCGAGTTCGCCGATATCTTCTAGTTTTTTGAGAAAGCGTTCCAGGACGGCATCCAGAGCAAGCACTTCGCCAAGATAATCACAAAAATCTTCACGAACTTCGGGAACATCCGGCAAGAATTTTGGTAACTTTCCTTGCAAATCGTCGGGATTCAAATCCCACAATGCCTTGCCGGAACCTTTTTCCCAAGTTCGATGTGTATTGGTGGGACCGAAATAATAACAAAATGGTTGATTGTTATTATTGGAAGTTTTTTTGTGGTCGGCTAAAAACAGTTCAAAATTTTTCAGACATCCGGTGTAGAGTTCTTCTTTGGCGGTTTCGCGGTTTTGTCCTTTGGCGACTAATTCCGTAACAACATGCGAAAACCGATTGAATCGACTTCCTGCTTTGCTGTAACGAGTTCGATTTCCGCCGAACGGAGCATCGGGATTCAGACCGGGACCCCATGCTTTGTACGTGAATCCAATCCGATAACCGGATTGTTCCAGCAGTAACGGAAACACGGGAATTGTTTCGTCCCAAAGTGCAGGACGCAGAATTGCACCGCGACCGGTTCGGTAAAAATATTGTCCCGAAAACAACGAGCTACGGCACGGCGTGCAAGAAGGCGACGTAATATGAGCGTTGGTAAAACACACGCCTTCATGACCAAGCCGATCAATATTTGGTGTTTTTATTGTTTGGTTGATTGGGTTTTGGGCGTAAATACTGGCGTAACGCCCCCAATCATCGGCAAAGAAAAAGAAAATATTCGGACGTTTATTGTTCTCCTGAACAGCGGTGTCCGATGATTGAGCGAAAACGTTGTTTGTTTCCGAAATGAAAGCGGAACCAAACAGTAACATCGTCATACAAAATAGTTGTCGAATCATTTTTAAGTTTGAGAAAAATTGGTGATATTGTAGTAAAAAGGTATTCCTCTATCTGTTTGATGTTTGAATTTTCTTTATGTTTTGTTAATGAGAACGGATTGATTTTGTGGTTTATTTTTGCAACATTCGGTTGACGGCGTTTAGGATGGCGATGGTGCTGGCTTCGATGGTATCGGTTGAAACTCCGTGACCGCGAAAAATTTCTCCGCTTTGGTTAATGAGAATGGCGACTTCGCCTTGTGCATCTTCGCCGTCGGTTACACTTTGTACGGTGTATTCTTTGATTGAAATATCTTTTTTTGTTAGTTCTCGAATGGCGAGGAAAATGGCATCGATTGGACCGTCGCCGCCGCAAGTTTCTTGCGAGTATTCGTGGTTGCCGTAGCGTAATTTCAACACAACATGTGGTTCTTTACCGGTTCGGCAACGCAAATCGTAGGAAACGAAACTCCAACCGAATTCTTCGGGTTTATCTTTTTTTTCGTGAATTTGTTGTTCGATGAGTGCGCGAATATCGTCGTCATAAATATTTTTTTTCCGGTCGGCTAATTTTTTGAATTCTTCAAAGACGAGAGCGAGTTGTTCTGGGGCTAATTCGTAGCCGAGAGTTTTGGCGCGGTTTGCTAATGCGGCGCGTCCGCTATGTTTTCCGAGAACCAGATCTGTTTTCTGAAAGCCGACATCCGCTGGTACCATAATTTCGTATGTTGTTGGATTTTTGAGCATTCCGTCTTGATGAATTCCGGATTCGTGGGCGAAGGCGTTTTGTCCGACGATTGCTTTGTTGCGGGGGACTTTTAATCCGGTGATGGTTGAGACTAATCGGCTTGTTGGAAGGAGTCGTTGAGTTATGATTTGAGTTCTGGCGTTGTACACATCGTTTCGTGTTTTCAGACCCATCACGACTTCTTCCAATGAGCAATTGCCGGCGCGTTCGCCGAGACCGTTGATGGTGCATTCGATTTGTCCTGCGCCTGCGCGAACAGCGGCGAGACTGGTTGCGACGGCCATCCCTAGATCGTTGTGATTATGGACGCTAATGGTTGCTTGATTGATATTGGGGACACGTTCGAATAAATCGCGAATACGTTGATACATTTCGTTTGGTGTGGCGTAGCCGACGGTATCGGGGATATTGACGGTGGAGGCTCCGGCGTTGATAACGGCTTCGACGATGCGGCAGAGGTGATCGATTTCTGTTCGGGTTGAATCTTCGGCGGAAAATTCGATATCGGTGCAGAGGTTCCGTGCGTACCGAACAGCTTTGATGGCGGTTTCGATATTCTGTTCGGGAGTCATTCGAAGTTTGTACTCGCGATGAATTGGGCTTGTGGCGAGAAAGACGTGAATTCTTGGTTGTTTGGCGTTTTTGAGTGCTTCGGCGGCGGCGTCGATATCTTTTGTAACACAGCGTGCTAAACTGCAAACGCTACTTCCTTTAATGGTTTGGGCGACTTCGCGTACGGATTCGAAGTCGCCTGGTGACACAATAGCAAAACCGGCTTCAATCACGTCCACGCCGAGTTCCGCCAATGCATTGGCAACTTCCAACTTTTCACTCAGATTCATACTTGCTCCTGGTGATTGTTCCCCGTCGCGTAAGGTTGTATCGAATATTTTGATTGTTCGCATAAGAGTTGAATAATGAAATTAAGTGATGAAATTAAATGATTGAGGTTTCTGATGAATTATCCAGAAACGACAAATTTTATCCAGAAACGACATTGAAAGCAATGCCAGCTGTTGTGATAGAAACGAATAATTGTTGAATATTTTGGTGTTTGCGAAGTGGAGTGTTAATTTCGCAAACGAGGCGGGTGATATTTCACTGAAGGGCGGCGGCGTGGTGCGCCGAAGGGAAGCGGCGCGATGCGCCGAAGAAAAGTAGTGGTGGGCGACCTTTCGCCGAAGAGCTTTCACTCACGGTCGCGTCGGCGATAGCCGACTCGAAGCAGTGTGCGGCAGGAAATCAAATTCCAAACCGCTCGGCAACACAAATTGCCAGCCGACCACAGGGTCAAGTCGGCTATTGCCGACGTGATGTTTCGGCGAAACATCACCTACCTTTGAGGCAACCTTCGGCAAACAAGGTGGGCGACCTTTCGCCGAAAGGTCGCGTCGGCGATAGCCGACTTGACCCTGTTTTCGGACGGCAATCAAATTCCAAACAACTCGGCAACACAAATTGCCGGCTCAACACAGGGTCAGAATTGCCTTGCGGCAATGTGATGTTTCGGCGAAACATCACCCACCTTTTAAGTGAATAGTTATGAGTGAATAGTGAATAGTTGAAATGCCGCAAGCGGAATTATTGCCATTTTGGTAATAATTCCGCTTGCGAACTATTCACTACTAACTATTCACTTAAAAGGTGGGTGATGTTTCGCCGAAACATCACATTGCCGCAAGGTAATTCTGACCCTGTGTTGAGCCGGCAATTTGTGTTGCCGAGTTGTTTGGAATTTGATTGCCGTCCGAAAACAGG
>JAIRTV010000028.1 GCA_031254675.1 Planctomycetaceae bacterium
CGTGCAGCATGAATCACAAAATATTGTTCATTATCTATCAATTCCTTTACGCCTTGCAAACGAGCGGCAGCGTTAATTATATAATGCTTTTGTTCGTTGCAAGGACCGGCTATGTTAAAATATCTCATCTTATTAAAAATTGTTTAGTGTTAATATTGGTAAAAGTTTTTTGTAACCGTTCACGGTATTTTAAGTATGTTCGAGGGCGTTCATGCAATTTTTTAGGAATTGCATTATATTTGTGGATTGTTGGTAGCAGGTTTGTAATATTGTCCAAAAGCGTTCCCAGAATTGATTTCCTTTTTCGCTTCTTGTTCCCTGCGTTACATGTCTATTCAACACAACTCGACGTCTTGTTTGTTCCACTAAGTTATTTGTTGGTAGGAATACCCATCTCAATAAACCGAAAATAATCTGCGTTTGCTCGGAAATAATACCGCCTAAATTCGGCGTTTTCTCGCTCCAATCGCAATACCTTCGATTCGATACTTTCAAGTAAAATTGTCATAACCGGATTATACAAATCTCAAAAAAAACACGCAATAGAGAATATTACCGTGAACGCTTACCGATTCTTCAGGTTGCCTCCGAAGATCGTTTTCATTCGATACATGCCCGTTTCCGCCAAAGAACGCCGATGATAATCGATCAACGAGTTTCGCTCGCGCCCGACAATCGGGGGACGTACTGATACACAGGTTTTTTTATTACGGTGACATTCATTTATGATGTTCCGGTTTTAAGAATTTTGCGTAAACACTTTTTCGATCCCAAGCGGAAAATCCTTGAGAAAGATAAGTTCTCAGAGCGGCAACATTTTGTTCATCAACCGAAGTCAACAAAAATGATCGTTGGCGAATACCGGCAATATGTTGGGCATACTGGACAACTTCCTTTGACAATCCAAACCCGCGAACTTCTTCGATCAACCCCATATAAGTCAATTCAATTTGCTCCTCCGGTTGATCGGTCATCAAAAGAACCCCAATATTCCGATTTTCTTTTCGCACAAAAAACCAAAGTTCGGGCAAAAAAATTTGTCCGGATTGATACAACTGCAACACTTTTTTGACGGGAGTGATTCGCATGAGTTGCGGAAAATCGCGAGTGTTCTGATAGGTGGCGTGAACCAGTTCTTCCATCTGATCAAACACATCTTCAGAAAAATGACTCATCGGAATAAATTGAAGTTCCGCCGTCGCATCCGAATCTTTTGTTGTTTCGTCCGCTGTTTTTTTCGCAACAGGAAAAACCAGATAAATTAAATCGGACAATAATTCAAATTTGCCAACCGAAGTTAATGTTGTTTCGTCAAATTGCTGACCAATATCCGACAACGCTAATATCGCAATGGCGTTGTTTTTGGTGCAAAATTGTTGAAGTGGTTCGAAAAATAACGCCATCGAGAAACCGTCCCGCATTACCGGAACCCACGACAAAACCGTTCGATCAATCCGCAATTGCGAAAAAAGAACGCCAACCCGTTGATGATGTCTTTTCGCTTGAAAAATTCCGTCGAGACGGAGAGTTCCTGAACGGTATTGTTCCAGAATGGAGTTCATCCGTGCCGTTAATTCATTGTCGGGAAGATACTCAAATGCGAAACGGAGTGTTTCTTCAAGTTCTTTGGCATTGGGGTTGGATATTTCGACGGTCATATTGCAGAAAATAACAGAACATAAAAATTGCGTGATACTATCGGCTGATCTGGACGGAAGGCGTGATCGACAGATCAATATTGTTACCGTCGCGGTTGATTGTTATTTTTATTGGTTTATCAATTTCGGCGACGGCAACGAGATGAACAATATGAGTATCGTCTTCGACTTCAATACCGTCGAACGAAAGAATCACATCGCCAATACGTAATCCGGTTTGTGCGGACGGCGCATCGGAAACAACCCGATTGATTCTTGCACCGATTTGGCGGGCAATTCCTAATTGTTTCCGTTTTTCGGCGTTAAAATCGGGATCGAATCCAAGTCCGACATAAGGTTTGACGACGGTTCCGTTTTGCACTAATTGTTCTGCGATACGGAGAACCGACTTAATCGGTAACACAAACGCTACACCGTCATCTCCTCCGCCTTGCGTGGCAATTGCTGTTACAAGCCCGATTATTTCTCCGCGTAAATTGAGTAACGGTCCTCCGCTGCTTCCCGGATTGATGGCGGCGTCGGTTTGAAAGAACCCGATTCGCGGAGTGGTTCCGTTTGTTGCGGGAATATTCCGACGGTTCACCGCGCCAATAATTCCCATCGAAACGCTTCGGTCAAGCCCAAACGGACTTCCCACCGCAAGAACAATATCGCCAACCCGTACCTGATCCGAGTCGCCAAAATCCGCCGAATAAGGTAATTGTTCCGCAACTTCCACAATCGCAAGATCAAAATCTTCGTTGGTGGAGACACGAACCGGCGTAAGAAGACAACGATCATGTGTCTGAATTTTGATGAAATCCGGCTCAATTCCTTCAACAACATGCCGATTAGTCAGAATAACTTGCTTACCGGCAATATCGGCAATCACACCACTGCCGGATTCTTCGACTTGCATTTTAACCGCACGACCGGAACGTCCCGGTGTTACCGATTTAATTTGAGTGGCTTCGATGTGGACAATGACAGGATCGGCAAACTCCACCGAACATCGGAAAATCTCGCTAAGACGTTCAAACGGGATTGCAGACTTTTGCAATTTCTGACGCATTATTTCACGATCTTGTGCCGAAAGCGGTACCACACAACATAATAGGACAACCAAAAAAATAAACCGCATTGTTTTCTTATAAAATTGAAAATCTGTTGTCATGTGGGAGGAGTGA
>JAIRTV010000040.1 GCA_031254675.1 Planctomycetaceae bacterium
CATCGGCTTTTTGACATTCCGCCAGAAAATAATCGAATTGAGTCGTCATAACGAAACAGTGAAAAATAAAATTTGGAAATCAATAAATTCCAGTTTAACATATTGCCGCGTTTGGCAAATACTCCAGCAAACAAATATTAAAATCGCCCAATTTTCGAAAAGCAAAATATTGAACGCTTACAAATATTGTTTATCAATAGAAAACAGATTTTATCACGGGTTGCCGCAAAATCAATAGAAAGAGGTATTCCTTAAAAAGGTATTTTTGTAATAATCGATGAAATTTTGGAGTGTCGGGAATTGGTTGGCAATTATGCCCCTGCTTTCGGCTGGCAATTAGATTCCAAATCGCTTAGCAATACAAATTGCTGTCCAAAAACAGGGGCTGGTCGGCTATCGCCAACGTGATGTTTCGGCGAAACATCACCTACCTTTCAGGTAACATCACCTACCTTTTAACATCACCCACCTTTTAACATCATCTACCTTTTAACATTATCTACCTTTTGATAATTCACCTGAACAATAATCACTTGAAAATTTCTATTTATTTCAGCAACCACGCGAGGAACGCGAGGGAATAATTACGAAAACTAGATAATTTCCAAAAAGGTATTGCAATTATATTGACGGTGTGTTAAACTCTACCGCCTGATTGGTTAAGCTAATTAGATCAAATCACATGACTAAAACCATTTGGTAAAATCCATTCGCTCAAATCAGTCATCGTCTGTTTTAACCCCAATTGTTCCACAAGGAGAAAATTTCATGACAACACGACGCGAAATGTTACGCAATACCGCCTTGCTCGGTAGTGCCGCTCTGTTGGGATCGTCCATGTTGACTTCCGCTTCAGCACAAGAAGTCGCCGCAGATCAAAACAAAATCTATGCCGTTATGCTCGGCTGGAAAATCGGTCCCCAAATCTATTCATTCAATCGATTTCCATTCGATGAAGCCATTAAAAAAGTTCAGGCTTGCGGTGTTTCAAGTTTTGAATTGTTTAGCGGACAAAAATTGTCGAAAACGAGCAATGTTCGAGTGGGACCCGATTTGCTCAAACCCGCCAATAAAGACGCCTTCAAACTGTTTCGCGAACTCATCGCCGAAACCGAATGTGTTCCGCACGCCATGGGCGTCTGCCCCGGCAATCGCGAACATTTTGACTTCGCCGCCGCAGTCGGTATTTCCGTACTCAATTGCGAACCCGGCTTCGACAAATTGGCAGACGTCAATAAATTAGCCGACGAATACCGAATCAGTGTCGGGTTGCACAATCATCCCAAACCTTCCATCTATTGGGATCCGCAAATTGTTCTCGATCATCTCAAGGATTGCAGTACCCGTATTGGGGCATGTTGCGACACCGGACATTGGTATCGAAGCGGGTTAGACCCACTCGAATGTGTTAAAAAATTCAAAGGACGAATCGTTAGTTTTCATATCAAAGACCTAAATGAACAAAAACGCGATGTTCCACTCGGTAAAGGCGTTTGCAAAATCGGCGAAATTTTGAAAGAATGCGCCACGCAGTATGTCAACGCCCCGTTCTCAATTGAGTACGAATCCGATTGGGACAACAACCAACCCTTGGTCGCCGAAGGTATCCGGTTCTTCCGGCAAACCGCCAAAACCATCGTCCAAGAATCATAAAAAAAAGCAACATCAATGATGTATAAAATTGTTGTTACGTAATATAGTCGTAGAGATGTAATAGATTGCGTCTCTACGGTTAATTTATTGCTCTTGCCGAACAGTTGTTACACTTATCGCTCCAGAGCAAAAAAACAAATCGCAACAAATATAAAAATCGTATCAAAATCCCTGAAATATTAACAGCAATTTTTTAGAGAGGACTTGCTTTACGTTCATGGGAGTTGCCCAATGGGGCAAAGAAAAAATGTTATTTTCGTATTTCCAAATTTTGTCTAAAATTACTTGCAATTCTATGACCGCAGAACCTGATCATTCCGAACATCGTATTTCTGATTCTGTTCCATCTTCGCCCCGTAAACGTCTGATTGGTTCCCAACGGAATCCTGATGCCTACCGCCCCAAACCGAATATTCCTGTTGTCGGCGAGGAACAGACACCGAGGAAAACAGAAACGGATTCGCCGGAAAAAATCGAAACCGGAAACAATGTCACTCCACCAACAACCACGAATATTGTTGAAAATAACGTTGATCATCTTGATGAACAACCGGATCGTTTTGACGAAAACGGAGAAAAATTGTTACCCAATATTCCGGTTGTTGCCGCGAATCGAGTTCCTGTTCCGAAAATTCGTGCCGGCAAAATGTCGGACGATCTGGAAGAAGAATTTAACGCGGTTTTTAATGGTGAATCGCTCGGCGAATCGCTTGACGCCTTGATGAAGAAATCGGAAACGGTTGCCGATCAGGAAGTTTTGGAACCGGAAACAAAAATCAATGCAACCGTTATTTCGCGTCATGGCGATAGTGTTTTTCTTGATCTTGGCGCACGAGAACAAGGTGTGGTTTCTCTCAAGATGTTTGCTACGGACAGCGAACCGCAACCCGGACAATCATTGGAAGTTACGGTTGTTCGTTTCATGCCGGAAGAAGGACTGTATGATGTTTCTGTACCGTTAGCCGCTGCGGATGTTCGTGATTGGTCGCAAGTTCACGAAGGAATGGTTGTCGAAGCAAAAATTACAAAAACCAACAGCGGCGGTTTGGAATGTGAAGTCAATCGGTTGCGTGGATTTATTCCGATTAGTCAGATTGAATTGTTCCGTGTTGAGGATACGGAACAATATGTCGGTCAAAAATTGACCTGTCTTGTCGAAGAAGTCAATCCCGAACGACGCAATCTGGTTTTGAGTCGCCGCGCCTTGTTAAATCAGGAACGCGAAGAAAAACAAAAAACTCTTTTCGCCGAACTCGAAGTTGGGCAAATTCATGAAGGGTTGGTACGGAAAATAATTGATGCGGGAGCGTTTGTTGATCTTGGCGGTGTGGACGGCTTTATTCCGATCGGTGCTTTGGCATGGGGACGAATCAATCATCCAAGCGATGTGTTGACCGAAGGAACACGTGTGAAAGTTCGAATTGCCAAAATTGACGAAACAACTCATCGCATTTCCCTTATTTATCGCGACGACGCTTCCAATCCTTGGTCGAATATTTCCGAACGCTTTCAAGAAAAAACATTGGCACGCGGGAAAGTTACGAAAATCATGGATTTTGGCGCGTTTGTTGAGTTGATGCCCGGCGTTGAAGGGTTGGTGCATATTAGCGAATTGTCCACGAAACGAATTGCGCATGTTCGGGAAGTGGTTAAAGAAGGCGAATGGGTCGATGTTTATATTTTGTCCATTAATTCCGAGACAAAACGAATTGCCTTATCCATCAAACAAGCCGTTTCGGAATTGCCGGAAACGGAATTTGTATCGGAAAACACCGCAAACGGCGAGGAGAACAATAGCACAGACAATGTTACCGATCATACTGCGAAATCAGAATCCAAAAAATCGGAACCGGTTCAATCGGCGTTGAAAATTAAAAATCCTCACAAAGGTCCCCTCAAAGGCGGAATTGGTCAATCAACCGGCGGTGAAACATTCGGATTAAAATGGTCACAATGATTCAGATTGTCGTCGGATTCAGATTGTAGATTGTCGTCGCGACACAAAAAAATATCAATTAACGAAAGAGGTCGGCTTCGATGTGATAGGGGAGTTCTCCGTAACGAAATTCTGGATTAACGTACAGTTCGCCGCCGATGTGGACGGCACGTGTGCGAAACGGAACTCGCAAATCGCCGACACAATGAACGCTGACCATATCAAACGGATTCTGTTCAGGAGAGCAGAATTTACAATGGGCAACAGTTCGCACTAACATAAAATTTTCGATTCCGGCGAGTTGTCGTCCCGGATACATGAAACCGCGAACATAAATTTTTCGATGTTCTTTGGCGATTTCTAAAATATGTTCCGGTAATTTATTTGTTTTTGGGTCGGGTCGGAGGTCTAAAAACTTGACGGCGGTATAACCGTAAGGAATACTGAAATAATAATTCCATATTCCCCAACCGGCGGCAACAAATCCCAGAACGAGCGAAAAAACAATTCCAGCCAATGCAAAATTTCGACCGGTATAATCGAAGGGACACGATAAAATTCGGTACAGTCCAAACAGTCCGCAAACGGATCCGATTAACGGGCAAATCACAAACCAGTTACTTAAAAACATTAGCGGCGTAAAAAGCGAAAAAATAAACGCAATAACCGCCAACACGCTAATTGCTCGATAACCCACCGTAATTCCGGTTGATTTGATTTCTTCTTTTGAAACCGTACTTAATGACTGATCAAATTCTTGTAATGACATTTATGAATATTCCGAATTAAATAAACGATCAAATTTAACCTTTGATAAGTTTTAGAATTTACACAAAAAAAAGATCGAAGTCAACCGGAATCGTTGAAATTTTCAATTTATTTCACGGATAAATTATTCTGCCCTTTTGCAGGGACATACAGTCATTGTGTCTCTACAAGCGACGATGTTTCAGTAGCAATTTCGGAGTTTGGGCAGTTGTTCGTTACCTACCAGTTTCGTCGCCATTGATTACGAAATTTCCGAAAAACGATTTCAAACCGGCGCAAAGCTATGTAAACAGTGTTTTCAATAGCGGCGAGTCGTGATCCCAACAGCGCAAAATAAAATATTTTGACATGGCGTTTGAGTTTATTGTTTTGTAGCAAATATTCTTGTTCGTCCTGATTTATTTGTTGTTTTACCGCACGCAGATATTCTTTTCTTCTGTCGGATGGTAAATTACAGTAACCGGAACGTAACTTTGTTAATTTTTTATACAAAAACAATGTTTTCCATTCACCGTGATAATGACCGGTTTCTTTCAACATTTTTCCAATAAGATCATACGCCGCCGGATATTCCGCGATATATTTTTGTGACGGTTCATGTGAGATAGAAAACGGATTGATACGGTAATGATACATTACTTCCGGCAACAAAAACATTTTGGGGTTATGAACCAATGCTTTCCAGGTCATGAAAATATCTTCGGCGGAGTAACTGGCAGGACATTGAATGTTGTTATCCAAAAGAAAACGTGATCGCCATAGTTTGAGCCAAATCGCATCATAATTCAATAATAACATTAAATAATCGTTTCGGGTTAGCCAGCGTTTTTCACTTGATTTTGGTGGTTTACTATTTTGTCGAGATGAAGATTTGGATTGCTGATCATGGAGATAATACATTCGATCACAAAGAAAATGGGTCATATCTACTTGTTCTGCATCCGCAATAGCAACCGTTTTTTCACAAAGATCAAGTTCGATTATATCATCACTATCTACGAACAACGTGTATTCTCCTTTGATGAATGGATAGGCGGCATTTCTTGCAGCGGCAACACCTGCATTTTT
>JAIRTV010000041.1 GCA_031254675.1 Planctomycetaceae bacterium
AATAAAAGAAATAATCCAAAAAAAATGCAAAATCATTATAAAAGTTAAAATTTATTGCCGATATAGTTAAGTGTATCACAAGACGGGAATGTGAAGGATTGTGGATTAGGCAAACAAAACACCCTCAATTCTCGATCACCAATATCCCCTATCCCTTTATGGAGTTTTGCAATGCAAGTTAAAGTGTACACGCCACAAATTATTGAAATCGCCAGCGAATATCTTCCCGCACTCGCCAAACGTGCCGCCGATAGTCTTGGCGAACGGGCAGGAGAAATCTCCGCAACACGCGGACATCTCGTTCGGCAAGCCGTTCAAGACGGGTTAATTCGAGAATTCGATAACTTGATCGCCGAAGATGGAACAGTCGATCTTGTCTGCGACCCCGGAATGGAAATCCCACTCGAACTCGAAAATCAAACGTTGACCTTGACCGAATTGTTGGAGGCTCTCCATTACAAACGGAATTGGTCTGAAATGAAATCCAAAAACGAAGCGGCTTGAGGTTTCTTATGACGAGCGATCTTTCTCAAACAGCACGCCCCGTCGCAATTTCTTTCAAAGATTTTCGCGATGAAGAAATTGTCGATTTTTTCGCGAACGAGAACCGAATGTTTCATCCGGAAACCAAACCCAATTGTTTTGGTCGTAGTCGGTTGGTGGGCGCACCGCATTTTCCCATGGAACGCAAAGGAACCGCTGCATTTTGTGTCTCGTTTCACAACAATCGGTTGCCGCAAGAGAAATATTCCTCGCACAATGGCATTTTGTTGGCAGACTCCATTGGAACAATTCCGGTTCCGCCGGATATTTTCGCGTTTACAAACAAAAATAACACCAACACCGTAACCGCTTCAAAACGTTCCTTCGGAAAGCATTCCCAAAATTCAAAACGAAAACAAACCAAAAATATTGAACTCTCATTCGTAAAATCGTCCCGATTATCGGCATCGGCGTTGGTGACGGCACCGACTGACAGAAAACGAGCAATCAACCTAGTTGCCGACCCATTGGAAAACGAAACCAAAAATTTTCCGCTCTCTTCCAACAAGACTCCGGTTAACGAAACAGAATCTTCCGAGAAAACAGAATCAATACCACAATACTCATTCGAACCTGTTCGCGAAACAGACGCACAACTTGATCGTTTGATTGAGACTTGGCCGCGACTTTCATCGCAGATCAAAGAAACAATCACGACGCTCTTGGAAGTTTCCGAATCGGAATAAGAATGTTTTATTTCCAATACGGTTTATGATAAATTGTTGTAATTATTATCATGATGACAAAATAATTTTACTGGATAATTTTACTGTATTGGTTTTTCATCGACGATGATGAGAGAGGTTCTCTTTGATATTTTCATGATATGAAACGAAGTTCAGACGATCATGGATTCTTGAAACTTATTGTCTGGAGTATTTTATTTCTAACGGTCACGTTGATTGTTTGGCATCGTGATGTGTTTCAATTATTTGATCGTTTTTTCGGTACGACAATTTCTCCGGTTATTGCAGAACGGTTGAATGAGCCCTTGGTCAAACCGTTGAAACCGATTGGAAAACGCAACGATTTTATCTTGCCGGAAGAGTATGATGATGAAATTGGAACATCTTCCGAAGCGGCAAAAGCCGATGTTCTTCGCGACACGGTTCGTTTCCAAACGGTGCATGCTACGCCACAACAACGTTATGCGAATCGATATGTTGTTCCAACCGGAGAACCGGAAATTGTAACACGCGGCGCAGCGTTAAATCGAAGGGAAATTCCGTCGCTTGCTGTTCTTGATGGTTCTCGTTCTATTCCGTTTGAGCGGGAAGTTGTGTTGCCGAAAACACGCGACCGCTCAAAACTTGATGCGATGGCGCCAATGGTGACTCTTTCCGGTGGTTCGTTTCAAATGGGCAATAACAACGCCATGGAACACGATCAAAAACCGTTACATCTTGTTCGGCTTGAACCGTTCCGAATGGATTGCCACGAAGTGACCAACCGGCAATTTCATCTTTTTGTCCAAGAAACAAAATACCAAACCATCGCAGAACAACGCGGTTGGAGTTACGTTTTTGATTTTGAACGAAAAGTGTGGATGCGAATGGTGGGAGTTTGTTGGTGGAATCCGTCGGGTAAAAATCCTCATGGCGGTGCGAATAGTGCCAATGTGGTTGCGATGTACGATTTTCCGGTAGTTCATGTTACGTGGGAGGATGCACAGGCTTTTTGTTACTGGTCAGGCAAACGGTTGCCAAGCGAAGCGGAATGGGAATACGCCGCCAAAGGCGGTTACGTGGATGCGTTGTATCCTTGGGGAAATCAACGTCAAATCAATGGTCGTTTCATGGCAAATTATTGGCAAGGTTGGTATCCGAACGAAAATTCGGTTGCCGACGGTTTTTTGTTGTCATCTCCGGTAACTTCCTTTCCGGCAAATCAATACGGATTATACGATCTTGGCGGTAATGTCTGGGAATGGTGCGGTGATCGTTATCGTGCCGATTATTACCGGCGTAGTCCGTTGGACAATCCGCTCGGTCCTTCGCCGGAAGAAAGCGATAGTGCGTCAATAACATTATTTCGGGTTCGCAAAGAAAACGGACGGTATGTAGAAGAAGAATACGAAGGCGTCAAAGAGATTCCGTTTCGAGTTCTTCGCGGCGGTTCTTTTTTAAGTGCAGAAAATGGAGATGCCGGCTATCGTACCGCCGCACGCGGTTATCAACCCCAATCGCTTTCCTTTTCAGATGTCGGTTTCCGTTGCGCAGAATAATTCAAAAAAAATAGTAACCGTTCACGTTATTTTATGTATGTGCGTGAGCGTTAATGCGATCTTTTAGGAATTGCATTATATTGTGGATTGTTTGTAGTATGGACAAAACGTTTACCATTCAACTCACGCAAAAGAGAAAATTACCGTGAACGCTTACAAATTATCTTTAGTTGTGATTATACCGTGATGGGGTTGAAAGACGAATGATTGTTCGGTAGAATTTTGCTTATCAAATTTTGCGTAAATTTTACAACCAATGACAGAAATCGACAGAGTTTTTTGCAACGATTCCGTGATACTGTTTGAGATTTTACCATCGTCTTGACACATAATATTGATACAAAATGAAACCGATTTCAATTCACGATTTTCTCTGGAATCCATCACAATTTTCCGCGAAGGCAATTTGTGTTGTTTACGGCAAAGATCCGTTTTTGAAATCTCATGCGGTTCGGACATTGAGAGCTCAGGTGTTGTCGGAAGAGGACGCCGAATTTTCTCTGACCCGATTTGAAGGCAATTCGATAGAATTTATTGACCTTCTCAAAGAAGTCAATACGTTGGTCATGTTCGGCGGAGGTCGAAGATTTGTCATGATCGAAGAAGCAGATCCGTTCGTTACAAAATATCGGTCTGAGTTGGAAGAATACGCCGAAAAACCGTCTGAACAAGCAGTTTTGCTTTTATTGCTCGAGTTGTTTCCGTCCAACACGCGACTTTTCAAATCTATTATTGAAACGGGTCTTGTTATTGAAGCGACTTCGTTGCCGGAAAAAGAAATTCCAAAATGGATTGTCCGTTGGTCGAAACATCATCACAAAACAATCTGTGACCCCGACGCTGCGGAAATGATTTTCCAACGGATTGGAGCAGAACACGGTTTGCTTGATCAGGAACTCGCCAAACTTGCGCTAATGGTTGCGCCCAAAGAAAAAATCACAACCGCCTTAGTGGAAAAAACCGTTGGCTCGTGGCGTTTGCAATCAACTTTTGAAATGTTGGATCTCGCCTTAGCCGGTCAAACTGCGGCGGCAATTCGACAACTTGATCAATTATTACTTTCTGGAGAAACTGCGGTTGGTATTCTCGCTCAAATTGCCGCAACACTCCGAAAACTCGCCGCGGCAACTCAACTCATTATCGACGCCGAAAAATATGGGAAAAAAATTTCTCTTACCACCGCGCTGAAACAAACCGGAGTCCTTCCTTATCATATTGTAAAGACAGAAAAACAACTGAAAATGTTGGGACGTTATCGTGGAGCCAAACTCCTCAACTGGCTTCTCCAGGCAGACCTCGATTTAAAAGGCGCCAGCCGAAACGATCCAAGAATTATTCTCGAAACATTGATCATCCAAATTGCCGACCCGCGACTACGGATTTTGTAAGTATGCCAAGAAAAAATTCGCAACTATCTTTCAGTTTTCATGATTCGATTTTATGTTGGTCAAACTTCTTGCGAAGCAAAAATAAAATAAAGGTTCTGAGAAAAAGTCTCGTTTAACCAAGTTCAACTGTCTTGAAAAAGTCGATATTTTTTGCTATATTGTCTTACAATAAATATTTGAACAATCATGATTTTCAAACTTTGACCAATAAATAATTCGTCCAAATTCTTCACGAAAATCTTTGAGGATAATTTATGCCTGTCAAACCACCCTCCAAATATTCTCATTCAAATCAATCACTTGACCAAAATGCTCTTAACGAGTTTAAGAAAAAATATCAGCATGACGCTTTTTGCAAATACAAATTGTGCAATCTCCGAAAAGCAAGAAAGTTTTTGAAACACGTTCTCAAACCGGAAGTTTTGAAATTGGTTGATCTCAGTAAATTACAAATCGATCCGGAAACTTACGTCGATGAAGAATTAAAACGATTGTACACCGATGTATTGTACCGGATTCCGCTCAAAAATAGTGACGAAACAATTGTGGTTTTTATCCTGATCGAATTGAAAACCCAAAATGATCAATGGACAATCTTTCAAATTGCCAAATATGTTGTTCGCATTTGGGATCGCGAATTTCGAGCCGTAGAATCAGCAGCGAAAACTCCAAACGCCAATGACGAAGCCAAACGACGATTCGACAATTTTTTACTCCCAATGGTTGTTCCTATTATTTTCCATTACGGAGAACGTCCATTTACTTCACCAACGGAGTTGATCGAATTAATTCAGACCTTGCCGGGAACAGAAGAGTTTGCGTTGACCCTGAAAGCCGTTTTATGTGATGTTGCCACACTTGTTCCGAATTGCCTTCCTCACGATTCGGAGTTGGGTGTTCTTTTCAGGGTATTGCAAATGGTTTTCAGTAAAAATGTTTCGGATCGTCTTTTAGAAATTTATCGGATATTGCGTCCGACATTCCATTTAAAGGAATCGCAACAAGAATGGCGTGATGCGTTGTACTACGCGGCAACCAGCGCAAAACACTTCAAACGGCAAGATTATATCAATCTCACCAAACAAACCAAAAAAGAAGGAGATAAAACCATGTCAATATCATTGTTAGATGAGTTAGTTGCGGAAGGCACCGCCAAAGGTAGAGTCGAAGGTAAAGCGGAAGGCAAAGCAGAAGGCAAAGCCGAAATGATTATTCGTATTTTATCACGTCGTTTGGCGTTGCCTTCGAAATCGCTTCAGCGGAAAATCACTTCCATTCAAAATATTGCCCAACTGGACGAGTTAGCGGATTTTGCGTTGACTTGTGTTTCGCTGGACGAATTCGCAACGGCATTGAAGTGAAACTAATATTTTTCATATTATATGAACGATTACAAAACCGGCAATTATTTTCAACCGATGGTCAGTGTGTGTACAACAACATACAACGCCGAACCTTATATTCGGCAAACCATAGACGGTGTGTTGATGCAGCAAACTAATTTCGATTTCGAATATGTTATTGCTGACGATGCTTCTCAAGACCGGACGGCTGATCTGATTCGGGACTATGCCGAATGTTATCCTGAAAAGATTCGGTTTCGACGCAACGAAAAAAATATGGGGTTGAACGCTAATTTCATGAAAACGATGCTCGAATGTCGAGGTAAATATATTGCTCTGCTTGACGGAGACGACTACTGGACGGATCCGAATAAGTTGCAATTTCAGGTTGATTTTATGGAATCCCATGCCGAATGTGCGTTTTGTGGTACGGCAAGCCAACTTTATTATCAGGACAAAAACGAATTTTCTCCGGGACACCCCGAACTCCCTGTTGATGATGATTCGATACGATATTTTGGGATTGAAGAAATGTATCACCCATTTCCGTTCTGGATTCCGACACATAGTATTTTGCTTCGTCGTGAATATGTTGATTTTCCTCCATGGTTTCTCAATGCCGTATTTGTGGATCGGGCGTTACGTTTAATTTTGACACTCAAAGGCAACGCTGCTTATATTAACCGTACAACATGTGTGTACCGGAAACATGATTCCAATGTTTCAAAACATATTACATATCAAACGATTCGGCGTTATGCCGAACTTTATCGGAACGTCTATTTTTATTCCGGCAAACGGTATTACCAATCGGCACGCGGCGCAATTAACGAAGCTGTTTATGCGGAACGTTTGTCTATTAGACAAGAATTGCGCGGCTGGAAAAAAATAAAAGCGTTGTGCTCCAATTCTTTGTTTGCATTTCGCGAATTTCGAATTATTTCACGAAAAGATATTTTACGATTTCCGTACTATTTTTTGTTTGTCAATGATTTAGTTGATTGGTTAAGTCATCTTGTTGTCAAGCAAAGCCACAACGTAACTTAAATGACACAACTTAAAGGAATTATTCTTGCTGGTGGTGCTGGTTCGCGGCTTCATCCGATTACACTTGGTGTTAGTAAACAGTTGTTGCCGGTTTTCGACAAGCCGATGATTTATTATCCGCTTTCCGTGTTGATGCTTGCTGGAATTCGTGAGATACTGATCATTTCGACGCCGCAAGATTTGCCGCATTTTCGGCATCTTCTTGGTGATGGTTCTCAGTGGGGACTCCGGTTTGAGTTTGCCGAACAACCAAAACCACAAGGATTGGCACAAGCGTTTATTATCGGACGGAAATTTGTCGGCGAGGACAATGTTGTTTTAGTTCTTGGCGACAATATTTTTTACGGACGTAGTTTTCGCAAACTTCTTCAGCACGCGGGAAGTCGTCAACATGGTGCGTCGGTTTTTGCGTATCAAGTTCGTGATCCTGAACGGTTTGGTGTTGTTGAAATGGATGCGTTTGGGAAAGCGGTTTCGATTGAAGAAAAACCCAAAATTCCAAAATCGCAATTGGCGGTAACCGGACTTTATTTTTATGATAATCGGGTTCTTGATTTTGCGGCATCGTTGAAACCGTCGGCTCGTGGTGAACTGGAGATCACGGATTTGAACCGGATTTATCTCGAACAAGGCGAACTTCATGTCGAATTTTTTGGTCGTGGTTTTGCTTGGCTTGATACCGGAACACCGGAATCGTTGTTACAGGCGGCTGTTTTCGTTCAAACACTTCAGGAACGCCAAGGACTGATGATTGCGTCGCCGGAAGAGATTGCGTTGCGGGAAGGATTCATTGATACCGCTCAAGTAGAAAAAATTGCACGGACAATGAATAATGAATACGGAAAATATTTATTGCGATTGATTTGCGAACAAAATAATTAACAATATTAACCGGTTTTGTCAAATTGAAACAAAAAGGAATTTTCTATGTCAGTAATTTGGACAGAAGGAGTTATTCACGATGTTGAAATTCGTCCGTTAAATAAACGGACAGATTCGCGTGGTTGGTTGAGCGAATTATTTCGGAGTGACGAACTAACATCGGAACAGGTTCCGGTCATGTGTTACATTAGTGAAACCTTGCCTGATGTAACACGGGGACCACACGAACATGTTGATCAAACTGATTTTTTTGCCTTTTTTGGTCCTGGCAATTTGAAATTGTATCTTTGGGACAACCGGCAGGATTCTCCAACTTATTGCTATAAAATGATTCTTCCGGTGGGTGTTTCCAATCCTGTTGCTGTTATTGTTCCGCCGGGTGTTGTCCATGCTTATCGGTGTGTGTCGGAAATTCCTGCTTTGGTGTTCAACGCCCCGAACCGTCTTTACGCCGGAAAAGGAAAACAAGAACCAATTGACGAAATTCGCCACGAAAATATTGCGGATTCACCGTTTGTCCTTGACAAATAGTTTTTCGTTTTGACATAATTTTTGTTTTTGTTTTTTGGTTCATGATTTATTTGTATCTGATTTATGAGACGACATCGTTTTTTCAACACGACGGGACCATGTGATCCGATACGGCATTACATGCTTCCACCGGCGGAACGTTTGGTGGGAGCGCAATTACATCGTTATATTAAAGACAGTTTGTATTGGATTCTTCACGCGCCGCGTCAAACCGGTAAAACAACATTTTTGAAAAGTTGGATGCGTGAGATTAATGCCGGTCGTGAAGCGATTGCTTGTTATGTTACAGTGGAGCGGTGTCAGGGGTTGTTGGAAATTGAGCGAGCAATGCTGGCGTTGTATTCCGCAATCCGTAAACATGCAGCAGAACACGGAATACCTGTTCCACAAACAGAGACGAATGATACTGTCAGTATTTTAAATGAAGTATTAGTTGATTGGTCAAAGTTGGTTGCCCCGAAACCGTTGGTTGTACTTTTCGATGAAGTGGATGTGTTGGAAGGCGAAGTCATGGTGAGTTTTTTACGTCAATTGCGTGACGGTTTTGCCGGACGTGGAGTTGGGACGTTTCCGGTTTCTATTGCTCTTGTGGGAATGCGTGATTTGAAAGATTATGTTACGGCGGCGAAAGACGGTAAGTCGGTTAATCCGGGTTCGCCGTTCAACATCAAAGCCGATTCTGTCATGTTGTCGAATTTTATCAAGGACGATGTTGCTCATTTATTTTCGCAACGTACCAGCGAAACCGGACAACAAATTACGCAAGAAGCGTTGGATTACGTTTATGATCAATCACGAGGACAACCTTGGATTGTCAATTCCTTATTTGCACGTGCGACATTGCGAATATTAGACGAAACGAGTACCGAAACCGTAACATTGGCTCATGTCCAACAAGCACGGCAACAAATGATCGACGCGCGTGAAACTCATTTGGATGCGTTGGCGGTACGGTTGGACGATCCGCCGATACGTTCCGTTATTGAGTCACTTATTAGCGGTGAACCGAATCCGATGTTGGCGCAAGGCGAACCATTCCGTATTTGTCTTGATCTTGGATTGGTTACGATTGACGATGGCACGCCTCAAATTGCCAATCCGATTTATCGTGAAGTGATTGCTCGCCAAATGACTTATAGTACACAATTAGCGATTCCGAAACCGGATTGGTGTTGGCAAACCGAAGACGGTACATTGGACATGGACGGTTTGTTACGAGAGTTTCAGGATTTTTGGCGAACAAATTCGGAAGTTTGGGAACAAACGGTTGATTACAGTGAAGCGTTTCCGCATTTATTGTTGATGGCATTTTTGCAACGTGTTACCAATGGACACGGACGTATCGAACGGGAATACGCTGCCGGACGTGGACGCATGGATTTAGCGATTGAATACAACGGAAAATGGGATATTATCGAAATAAAATTGTTGCGTAAAGGACAGACGTTTGAAAAGTTGAAAGCGATCGGAATTCGTCAAGTGTTGAATTATCGCGATAGTTTTTCGCCGCCGTTACGTTCCAAAGACGGTACGCTGGCGGATTGTTATTTGATTATTTTTGACCGCCGCCCCGAAGCGTCGCAACTCACTTGGGATGAGCGCATCAAATGGATACAAGACGGAGATGTTACCGTACTAGAATGCTAAAATCATCATGAATCTTTGCCGGAATATTTGATTTGGAAAAATTTCTTGAACACCACAAGAAAATTTGTGGAATGAAAATTTTTAGTTAATCATACAGAAATTTCTTTTGCGTTTATTTTTTGTTTTTCTTCCGCGTCAACATCGGCAACAATTCTTCGGTAAAACTGAAATTTTGAGCAGTTTCCGAAACATCCGGTTCGACAACCGCATTTTGAACAAGATCATCAGGATACACCGAAACTATTTCCTGTTCTTTCGGTAACAAATGATGCAATATTTGATCATTAACGATTGTCGGAAAACCTCCATCCGCTTGATAAATTCCTTGACCAATTTCATGAACAGTTATTGGTTCTTCTTTATTTTTTTGTTTGGATTTCGATTTTTCGTCGAAAAACGAATTGAAATTAAAATCTTCGCCGAGTAATTCGATGGCAAGCGGTGCAATACCTGAATGAACCGTGTTGGTGTTTTCTATTTCATGATCAATATCATTGGGCATCATGTCGGGTTGTAAAAACGGTTGGTTTGTTGAATCTGTTGGGGCGGCGATTTGCGTAAGAATTTCATTTTCATCCGGTTCCAATAAATCTTGGACGATTTCATTTTCCATTTGATTGAGCCGACTTTCGGGAGTTCCGTCTTCTTCCAGTCGCAACGAAATATCCGCTGGAATTATTGGAGGTGTTTCATTAACCATTTCATCAAGAATCTCATTGACCTTCAATGTTTCCGCTAACGACACGTCTTGATTGTCGAAAGCACTTGGCGATTTGGATTCCGAATCAGATTCCGAAGCGTTTTCCTCTGTGGGCGACAATTGTTCGGAACCGGAAATTATTTCGGAGGTTTCGGAAGTATCAGAACGTTCCGATGTTTCAGGGAGTTCCGAAGTTTCAAGAGTGTCGAGACTTGGAGGAATTGCGGGAATTTCGTCCGCGGTGGGAAGGTCGGTAATTGCAGAAGACGGAAGCGGTTCGGAGTTTGAGGCGGAATCCAATTCCGCAACACCGGGTTCGGCGGCAATCGGTTCGGAATTCTGAACTTGTTTGGCATCCGTTTCGGCAACAGAAGAGTTTTCGGATTCGATCTCGTCTAAAGAAGGATCGTATAATTTCACGGTATTATTTTCCGGTTGTGTTTTTTGAAGTTCTCTCTCATTTTCTTGATCAGCAATACTTTTTTCCCAAAGTTGCTTTTTGTACAATTCGCGCAATACCAACGAAATCAGAATTCCTATGGCAAAAGGAATAAGGAAAAAAAAACAAAAAAGAAAAAGAATATAAGAAAACACAGGATTTTTTATTATTTTGGCAAGAATCTACATTTATTTGATTTATATTTTAACAGATTTGCTCATTATCTTTGAACATTTGTTTCTTATTGCGGATAAATTCCTCAATAGAAAGAGTATAAACGATATATCATGTTTGCCAACACCTGTCAAGCGATGATTTGGTTGGTTATCCATGCTGTTGGTCCAACACGAAGTATCAACATTGTGAGGCAGTAGAAGCGTTGGCGGAATCGCTTGGCATCGCCTTGATGTTTCTGCCGAGTTATTCTCCGAACCTGAACGAACGACTGGAGAAGTTCGTGAAGAAAAAAATTTTTTTCCCCTAATATTCCGTTGGGATTTCGTTTTGTTATAATTTCCACAATTGTTGCAATTGTTTTGGAATTACATTTCGGGATTAAAAATTCAATGAGTAAAAAGAAGGTTAAAACAAAACCTGTACGATGGCATGCGTCACAAGAATCCGACGAACTTATTTTCGCTGTTTGTGATCGTTATTTTTTCCAATTGGGCAAGTCCGCTCAAAATTCAGAAGGCGAAGAACGACAACGCGGCGCCGCAGCATCGGTTGCGGAATGGATTCAGACGGAAAAAAATCGGACTGATATCACAAGAGAAAAAATCTATCCGCTTTTTTGGGAAGCATGCCAACGTGGTTTTCTCCTGTTGCAGGCACCAACAGAACGGAACCTGAAAAAACATCTCGAAGAATTTTATGCTCTCGAACAATATCCGGGCGAAATTACCGTAGTCAATGTTCGTGGCGATTCGGCGGCTCAACATGTTACTTCCACCGCGGCGGATTTAATTGTCGGATTGATTGACCGTGTTTGGAAAGAAAAAAAAGAGAAATATCCAAACAATCCCGAATTGCAAGCGGTTCATCTTGGAATGGGAGCCGGTTACGCGGCAATGTTGGTTGCCAAACGTCTTGCGACGAAAATTCATTCCGGCGACGATGTTCCACAACTTGTTTTGCACGCCATCTCTTCCGGCGGTTTTCTGCCCAACGAACCACACAAAGCACCCTCAACCTATTTCACTTATTTCGATCCGTCCTTGACCAATATCAAATATGTTGCTCTTTTTTCGGCAACTGTTGTTGACCACGACGATTACGAAAACTTAAAAACCAACCCCGGAATCCGATTTTCATTTGAACAAAAAGACGAGATTGATATTATAGTTACGTCTTTAGCGGCGGCGGATCATAAACATGGTCTTTTGGTTCAGTATTTGACGCACTTAATGGAGCAGAAACTTTTACCGCCCAATTTGTTGGAAGAGATGCGGAATGCCGGTTGGGTTGGCGATGTTCAATTTCGTCCGTATTCTGTTGAAGGACCGTTAAACGATATTTCGCCGGTTCGCGCGGTAACTTTATTCGAACTGGACGAATTAGTTGAATTAGCAAAAAATCCACATAACGGTAAATATGTTGTTCTTGTTGCCGGACCGTGCGGCGAATGCGGCGCAACAAAAAAACACGCCCTCAAACCTCTCATCGCCAACGAAAATCTAAGACTTTGGACTCATCTTGTTACCGACGCCAGAACAGCAAGAGAATTATTAGAATAATTGATGATTGGAGTGTTGTGAGGTGTGGGGCAAGCCGAATTTTATTGCCTAAAATCCTCATTGACTCGCAACACGAATCCAACTCCACAAATGTAAACAATAAATCACATCATAGATTAACGGAATTTCCATACAGTATTATTTTTTCCTCTTTTAGTGGGATCATTGTTGATGTCAAGAACGCAAGAGAGAAACAATTTTTCGCCAAAAGGTTGCCTATCAAGTTTGG
>JAIRTV010000214.1 GCA_031254675.1 Planctomycetaceae bacterium
AACGACAGGAACCATCGCCCAACGCAACTTGTTCTGATTTGGAAGGAACAACTTCGGACATAAAAAATGTGTTACTCAAACCATCAGAAACATTTTTAAGACCGCCTGTACATTTTCTCGGATCGAACGTCGCCGCTTTATCAAGGAACGGCTCAATAGTAGAATCGCTCGGATCATTTGTTGCATCAACAGTTGTAACGGCGGCTGGTGCAGTTTTCGAACGAATAGACGGATCACCTGCTTCCTGAACAACGGCAACTTCTCCAATGTAAATAGTATGACTCGTACCGTCTTTAACGTCGTCTAAATTTCGTGTCAGATAATAGCCTTGGAACCATCTCCATTTTCGGCAACATTAAAAATGATAACGGAATGAGGTTGCGAAAAGGTCGATTTCCGAATGTTTGCCGGTTTTATTGGACAGAAAAATACGGGAATAATCAAACATGATTCTTGTTCTTTCTGTCCAGTACCAATTCACGCCAAACGTGAAATCGTGAACTCTCTCCGCAAGAACACCACTCAAACCCGCTTGAGCAAAATCCGTTAAGTCAGTGTAACTCCATTTCCCTTTCAGCTCCCATGCGCCAAGATAATTGGCAAGATTCCATCCGTTTTGTGTTTCGAATTCCAAATTATGTTTCAGTGCAACATTTGTCCAGATTGCCTGACTGGTGTTAAATTTTCGGAAATCGCCCGTTAAAAATACTCGACCTTCAAGATAAGTTCCCCAAATGTTGAGAGATTTACGGTTGTTCTGGCTGTATTGACGTAGATAGGTTTCCGATTGAAGAGCGAACGCTCCTTGTTGTGCCGCAAACTCGAAACCGAGTTGGTGATAATGGTTGCCTGATCCGATGGCAACACGCTGCAATGTTCCAAACAACTGCGAATAACGTTCGGTAAAAGTGAGCGGCGTCTTATCAACATCGTAATAACTGTAGTTAGTACCGAAGAGCATAAACTTTTTGCCGTCAATTTTGCTGTTTTTGTCCCGTGAGATATACGGTATATAAGTTAAGCGTGTGTTTGCAATTGTTCCTAGATTGGCGTGTTCGGTTGTTTCGTTTCGTTGTGATTGTGCAAGCGGTTTGTATTCGAACACGCCGGCGAAGAACCGGATTCTATCCTGTGCCCAAAGATGCCGCGAACTAATACCAAGCCGATAACCTGTTCCAAAATCAGCACTTTCAAAGAAAGTAAACAACGTGTGCATACCCGCCGCCAAAGACGCTATTCCTTCTTCAACCCGATGATGTCCGATCTTAACCGTATCAAACAACGGAACACTGGATGCAGACAACCAAACATCACGAATTTCAACGGTGTTAGTGTTGCCGAAATAGAAATCGACTTTGTAAGCATAGTTGCGGTATCCTTCGCCGGTTGCCCCGATTCGCAAGTCTTTGATTCCGTTGTAGTCGAGACGGGCATCGCCGGAAACACGGTAACTATCGAAATAGATTCGTCCGTCAACTTTCGAAGTAAACCCTTTTGTTGAGTCGGGTTTATCAGCTTTCTGTTTTGATATTTCTTCCAATGCCGATTCTAATGTAGCCATACGTGTTTCCATCCCCGCAACATCTGTAACTCCTACAACATTGTAAGAAGAAATATCTTCGGCGGACAGAATGATCGGCACGCAAATAAATGCAGCAAGAAAAGAAATTGTTCTCAGTTTGATATTGAATAAAATGTCCATGTTTTATTTTCCGTTTGTTAAAGTATTGTTCTCCACGATAATATTATGATGCTTTTTTGGAGCGATGTGATAAATTTGAACTCTATTTTAAGCCGCACGCTTCCAGCAAACATTTTTGCACAATATAATCATGCTGATAAGAATACGGATTGGTTATTGAGCCGTTGATCACTGCGGCGAACTCTCGCCATTGATCTTCGTACCGATCTTTCAATGGTGGCATTGTGACTGTTTGATAACCTTTCTTAAACTTGTCCGTATTTTTCAATAACGCCAGTTGTACTGTTCCGCCGGACATATTGCTTTTATTTTCAAGTGGTTGAACGATTATAGTTCCTTTTTCGCCGCGAACAGTTAGATAACGTTTCTGGAATCCTTCAACTTCCGAAGCGGATGATCGCAATGTTGCCATACTGCCATTTTTGTATTCGAAAACGAATAAGCCGTTGTCGATGCAACCGTCTTGTTGAGTTTGTTTCATGAACGAATGAATTTTATCTGGTTCGCCGAGCAGAATCACCGCAAGATCAACGAGATGGCACGCCAGCAGGAACGGTATTCCGCCTGCAAAACCGCTGATACGTTTTCGTGCTGTTTCGTTGTCGTAACGACTCATTGCGGCGTCCATATCGAAAATATTGCCGAGTAATCCGTTTTTGACGGCATTTACGGTGAATTGAATTGCCGGATTGCTCCGCAACATATAACCCATTTGCACGACGAGTTTTTTTGTTTCCGCTTCGTCCAATAATTTCTTGAACTCTGCAAGCTCGGTGATTGTATTACCGGCGGGTTTATCGAAGTGGATATGTTTTCCTGCGTTGATGCAACGTTTTGCTGCTTCGAGCGAATTGTGTTCGTTTGTTTCGACCGCAACCGCTTGAAGTTCCGGTATGGCGAGAAGTTCTTCGGAAGACATCCAGGGAACATTTTTGTATAACGTTTGTTTTTCGGCGTTTTTTCTTTGTTGTGGATTATCTTCGGCAACCGCAATAAATTCAAAACAATCCGTTAATTTGCGGAGTGTTCCTGTTTTGTAAGCGTGAGCGTGTCCTGTTCCGAGTTGTCCGATTTTAATTTTGGGCGAAACGGTCTCAGCGGCAAAAACATTGGCGGATAATGCGGATAATAATACGTTGGTTGTTGTTGCTTGTAAAAAATTCCGGCGTGTTGTTTTCATGTGTTTTTTGTGGGATTAAAATTTTGTGTTAGTGGGTGAGTTCTTTCTTTTAACGGAAATGTTATGGTTGTTCTTTTGACTTGCGAAGCATAGACGCCGTAAATCATTTCCATGACGGTTTGGGCGTCATACGTATTGCAAAGGGGTTGTCGATTTTCTTGTATTGCCTGCATCAAATCCCAAACCGCAAACCGCCGCGCGGTTGCGAAAATGAGTCCGAGACTGATATTGTTTTCTTTGCCGCCGAATGCTTCCAATAACGGCACGGCATTGGGGATAACACGTTCTTCTTTCAGCGGAATATTTTCCGCAAAGAAAGTTCCTGCAGGAGCGCATGGAGTATTATTGAACCGCAACGGTTGCTGTGTGCGATGAGCGTCCGAAAAATGATACGACAACATTCCTGTACTGCCGATAACGGAAATTCCCATTCGATAATCATTTTTGCGATAAAGGTTCCGTCTGCTTTCAAAAATACCGTGAACGCCGTTATTAAAACGAAATGCGGCGAAAATTTCATCGCCTGCTGTTGGTCCTATTGGCTCGACTGTTTTTGTGAGTGGTTGATTGTCGAACGGTTTGCCTTCGACAAAGACTTCTGCTGAAACGGACAATGGGTTGCCGAACAGAAACACGAACAAATCGAAGATGTGTGTACCGAGAACGAGCATATCTTCTCCTCCTCCGCGGTGGTCATTTTTTGCCCAACCTTGCATTGTTAGCGGAACGCCGATTTTGCCGTTTTCGATCAATTTTTTCATTGTTTGATAGCCTAGATCATAACGGCGAGGATGTCCTATGGTTATTTTGGTGTTATATTGTTTGGTGATTTTTAGTATTTCGTCTGTATCTTCGAGCGAAGCCGCCAATGGTTTTTCGCAATAAATATGACTTCCTTTTTCGGCGGCGTAACGGATGTCCGACAAATGCGACTGAGGATGTCGTGATGTCAAAACGACAATATCTGGTTTTTCTTTCTCATACATTTCTGCAAGTGTTTTGTAATGTCGTTTTGCTTGAATGGTTTCGATTCGTTTGGCGATATCTTTTTCGTTGGAATCGACAAGGGCGGTCATTTCGACGTGGGGCAAACCGCGAAACGCGGTTTCTAAACCGTGACCGCCGAGATTTTTTTGGGAAGTATCCTGCACAACGGCAATTTTCCATTGTTTTTGTTCGGCAGCGGTTACTGCCGAAGAAAGAGCAGCAATCGAAGCAACGGTTTTCAGAAAATAACGACGTTCCATAATAAATAGTTAATAGTGAATAGTTGATAGTGAATAGTGTCGCATGCGGAATTCTGCGACAGGGTGAATAATTCGCGTGCGACACAACTATTCACTATCAACTATTCACTACAATACAAATTGCCGCCTGAAAACAGGGGCTAATCGGCTTTTGCCGATGTCTGTTTGGTGGGTGATGTTTCGGCGAAACATCACCTACCTTATACTTTGTTTTGAATAGACTTAAAGAAAAGGTCTATTCGTATCCGGATACGAATCGTTTGTATCCGGATACGAATCGTTTGTATCCGGAGCGGACTCATTTGTATCCGGATACGAATCATTTGTATCCGGATACGAATCATTCGTATCCGGAGCGGAATCGTTCAGAGCCTGTCCCAAATTGTTCAGAGCCGGCTCGGAATCATTCAGAGCCTGTCCCAAATCGTTCAGAGCCGGCTACGAATCATTCAGAGCCTGTCCCAAATCGTTCAGAGCCGGCTACGAATCATTCAGAGCCTGTCCCACATCGTTCAGAGCCGGCTACGAATCAT
>JAIRTV010000414.1 GCA_031254675.1 Planctomycetaceae bacterium
TTCGGAATACTTGGGCGAATGACTAAAAAAAGAATCAGGGTGTTGTTTCGACCGTGCCATTTCGTAAAGACGGAGCAATCGGAGCAATCGGATTCAAGCAACCAATAATAAAGATTCCGGGTAACCGTTCACGCTACTATTTTATGTTTGCCTGATTTTTCTGTGTATTCCGTGTATTCTGCGTTCAAAAAAAATATGGAACACGGAAAACACAGAAAAGTTTTATGATCGATCATTCGTTGACATATTTAATTTTTCAAAAAAACGTGAACGGTTACAAAATATTTTTAATGATTTTCTAATTCTATTTTTTCGTTTAGCAAATCAGTAATCCGTTTGATACTTCTATCGTGGGTTCAAAATCAATTTCTGTCAAAATTCCAACAAATTGATGTTGCAAAAAAAGTGTTATTGAATGTTTCTAATCCGAACATTCATTTCAAATACTCTGTTGACGATATACTTTACAACGCCAACAATTATTCTTTTGCAAAGAAAATCGATAAATGTTTATCCGATTGCCCCTTGCAAGCGTCTGACAAACAATTATAATGACAAGTGTTTATTATTTTTGGTAGTTTCCTACTTTCTTTGATCAATATTGGTCGCACAAACCAATATTTTTTTACTGTTTATTGCATTGGATCAATGTCGAACCGGCATTTGATCAAATCAAACCAATTCCAACCTTAACTAAAAATACGAGGCATACAATGATTGATGCAGCTAAAACCTTAACCCTAAACGGAGTTTTGGTTCCTATCAACGAAGAACGTAATTTACTGGAACTTGCCCGAAAAGTTGGAATTGATATTCCGACTTTCTGTTATCATTCTGAATTGAGTATTTACGGGGCATGTCGTCTTTGTCTTGTTGATGTCAAAGGGCTTGGAATTGTGGCGTCTTGCTCGACAACTCCCCAAGAAGGAATGGTTGTGCAGACACACACCGAAGAATTACGCCAAATGCGCAAAGTTGCTTTGGAGTTAATTCTTGCCAATCACGATCAGAATTGCACGCTTTGCCCCAAAAATACGAATTGCAAACTCCAATCGTTGACGCGACAACTCGGCGTTAATACAGTTCGGTTCAAACGAACTTTTGTGGAACGTCCGGTTGACCGATCAAGTTTATCGCTTGTTCGTGATCCGAATAAATGTATTCTTTGCGGCGATTGTGTTCGGGCGTGCAATGAAATTCAGGGGGTTGGTGCGATTGGTTTTGCTGGTCGTGGAGCGAAATCGACGGTTGTTCCGCCGTTCAACAAAGACCTTGCTGACATCGAATGCGTCAACTGTGGACTTTGTGCGACTGTTTGTCCTGTTGGGGCGTTGACGGTTCGGGACGATGTGAATGTTGTTTGGCAAGCGATTAACGATCCTAAGAAAAAAGTGGTGGTTCAAATTGCTCCGGCGGTTCGTGTGGCGATTGGCGAAGCGTTTGGCGGAATGCCTGGTTCGATTGAGTTGGGGCGAATTGTTGCCGCCTTGAAAGCGATTGGATTTGATCAGGTTTATGATACGAGTTTTGCTGCGGATCAAACGATTTTTGAAGAAGCCACCGAATTTATCCATCGAAAAACGACTGGTGAAAAATTACCGCAATTTACTTCCTGTTGTCCGGCGTGGGTGAAATACGCGGAGCAATTTTTGCCGGATTTTCTTCCGAATCTTTCGAGTTGCCGTTCACCGCAACAGATGTTTGGACCGACGGCGAAATTGATTTTGCCGGAACAGCTTGGTGTGGCAAGGGAAGATTTGGTGGTGGTGTCGATTATGCCGTGTACGGCGAAAAAGTTTGAATGTAAACAGAGTAAGTTTATCAAAGAGGGGATTCCTGATGTTGACCATGTTCTTACGACACAGGAGTTGGTTCGAATGATTGAGGAAGCGGGGCTTCGGTTCAACGAATTACAACCACAATCGTTAGATCCGCCGTTCAATTTCAAAACCGGTGGTGGTGTGATTTTCGGAACAACTGGTGGAGTAACGGAAGCGGCGTTACGTTTTGCGGTTGAAAAGTTGAAAGGAGTAAAACTGGATACATTTGAATTTACTGAAGTGCGTGGCGATAAAGCGATTCGTGAGGCGGAATTCAATATTGACGGTACGATTATTCGTCTTTGTGTGGTTTATGGTCTTGCGAATGCGAGAAAAGTTGCGGAAATGGTTCGTCGTGGTGAAAAGCAATACGATTTGATTGAGGTGATGGCGTGTCCGCTTGGTTGTGTGGGCGGAGCGGGGCAACCGGTTACCAATGATTGGGAGGTTCGTCATAGTCGCGCCGAAGGTTTGTACAAAGCGGACAAAATGTTGCAACTTCACAAACCGCAAGACAATCATGTTTTGGTGGGATGTTACGAAAAATATTTTGACGGTGGTATTGGTGGGCATACCGCTCACGAATTGTTACACACAACTTACCGCAATCGTCGTCGAATTTACGGGTTGACGCTTCCGGTGTTGGACGAAGCCGGTTCGATGCCGGAAGTTCGTGTTTCGGTTTGTGTGGGAACGAGTTGCTTTATTCGGGGCAGTCAAACGGTTTTGAAAAAGATTGCCGATTACGTGCAAGATCGGGCATTGGGACATTTGGTACGAATTGAAGCAACTTTTTGTACAGAAAATTGTGATCGAGGTCCAACCGTCACTGTAGGCGACACAATGATCTTCAAAGCAACCCCCGAAATGGCAATCGCTGAACTAAATAATCAACTGGAAACTGTTAAAGCAATTGTCTAATTCTTTGAACTCAATACACGGCTGCAATTTGAATTGGATTTGAACGACAATTTGCAGATTTCTGATACGCTGTTAAAAATTTTGGTAAGGAATTAAATAATGATTTTAAAAAACATTCGGATATTATTTTTATTTGTTTCGATTTTTGTGTTTGTATCAATATTTATCTTTTCGATTCGTGCGGAAGATAAACTCGCGCAAGGTTTTGCGGAACCGCCTTGCGAATCGAAACTTTGGGCGTATTGGTGGTGGTTGAACGG
>JAIRTV010000471.1 GCA_031254675.1 Planctomycetaceae bacterium
CCATACAACGCTTATATTATCAGCGATTATCCGCATGCACGCTTTTCGCCACAACAATTAGAACATATTCGCCATGCAGTTGCACAAGGCGCAGGGCTTCTCATGATTGGCGGTTGGGAAAGTTTTCACGGTCAATCCGGCGAGTATCACCATTCACTATTGGCGGAAGTGTTGCCGGTAAACATGTTGCAAGAAGATGACCGCCGTAATTTTTCCCAATGGGCATTCATTCTCAAACATGCTCAACAACATCCAATTCTCAACGGATTGCCCTGGGAAAAACCGCCGTTCATCGGAGGTCTCAACCAATTCACCGCAAAACCCGATGCCAATGTGCTTCTCAAAGCTGTTACGGTTGATGTTCGTGTTGTCAATGAAGAAAAAGCGGTCGATTGTAGTAACGATAGTATTTTCAATTACATTAACAAACCAATTGAAGAACGTCTTTCCGTTTCACTCCCTGGCGATGACGCCATGTTTTTAACTCTCATGGAAACATTTCCGTTATTAGTAGTCGGTCAATACGGCAAGGGACGAACTGCCGCCTTGGCCACCGATGTCGCTCCACATTGGGTGGGAGGTTGGGTGGACTGGGGGAAAAAACGAATCACCCAAAAACTCCATAACGGAAATTCCATCGAAGTCGGTGAAAATTACGTACAATTTTTGACTCAACTTCTCCATTGGATTGGTCAATGAAGTCGGGTTGTGATCGGGTCGCTGTTTATTCGTAACGTCTCTTTTTATTTTGTCTAACATTTTGTCTAACAATGAAACATCAGTCAATTTTTATCATTTTGTTTTTCGTTTCTTGCGGAATAGTTTCTGCACAGTTACCGCCAACGATTCATCGAATTGCTCCGCGAGATACCGCCGTTGATATGGTTGATTCTGCGGTTTGTTCAGTTCCTTCGCTTGACGAAGAACATGGTCAAGCGTACGCTCCCAATGGTCATTGTTTCAAAATATCCGGTTCGCCGAGCCTAAATTCTGAACCGTTGCGTGTCGAATTTCTGGCAAGAATCGACAATCCACAACCCTTTAATATTCTTGTTGCGCATGAACCGAAAAATTCGCCGCATCACTGGGAACTATTCAGTTTTGCCGGCAATGGACATCTTGCGTTGTATGTTCCCGGTAATAAACCGGATCATCTTATTGTTCCGGTTAATGTCGCTGATGGCGTTTGGCGGCATTTCGGAGTTGAATTTCGCAACAAGAACGTGCAATTATTTATCGACGGTCAATCTGTTGCGATAATGGCGATGAACCGGAAAAAAGTTGAAACGCCGCTCCATACGGTGTTGGCGGTTGGTTCGCTGGTTGAAGAGACTTTATTCTGTAACGGTGCTATTGATGATCTGAAAATTTCCGGCGATGCCGACACGTTATTACTTAGTTGTTCTTTTGAACCAGTTGAGCCGTCAGTTAATACTATTTCGTTTTCTGAAACAATGCAGAAAATATGCAACGACAATAATATCAAAATAAACGATACGGTTTTTTCTGTTAGTGGTTTACTTGCCCAACCGATGGGCGGATTGGTTTCTGTTCGTTCGCCGTTGATTGATCGGTTGTTTCCAACCGCAGGAGTTGCCATTGAGCCAACCGTTAAACCCAATGAAAAACCGCCCAAAAATGTACCGAAACTTATCGGAGATACCGACGATCTACGCAAAGCAATTTCCGAACATCAATTGACAACCATCGAACCGCAACAATTCAGAGCCGGTATTTTTGCAACATGGGGCGAACAATATATTGATTTGCAACACCAGGTTCAAGGTAAAACCAAACTTCCACGCGGTGCGGCGTCTCAAGTTTACGATCAACATGCTCTTATTTTGCCCGAAGAAACAGATCCGACGGCGATTGTTCTTCGTCGTACCGGTGCGTTGCTTGAACAGTTACGTAAACGGCACGGCAATCTCTGGAACAACCCTGATTCAAAACTTGCTCGTCTGCAAAACGATTGGAATTTGTTAAACAAAAATTATCAAAGCCGCAACGATAAAATCGCTAATAATAAAAGAACGGAAAATCAAGAATTGTCGGCGGTGTTGCGTGATTCTGATAAAAGTGATTATTTTGCGGCGTGTGCGTTGCGTCGGCAAATCATGTTCGCTGATCCTGAATTGGAATCAATTGATCGTATTTTGTTTCTTGCTCGTGCCAATTATGCCGGCAGTCGGTTGACAAATAATCGCAACACCGACCAGATGGGCGGACATTTTGCAACACAAAATTATGGATTTAATACGATTCATGGCGGTGGTTTGTTTACCATTGCCGATTGGCGCGAACCGACACCGAAAATCAAAAATCTAACCGAAGGACGAACTGTTGTTGCCGGTGCGATGTCGCGGCTTGCCGGAACAAAACTTGATGGCGGTTCCTTTGGCTATCCCGAATTGGATTATGACGGACAAACAGTTTATTTTTCGTACAACAATTCACGAGAACATCGTTGGCTTTGGACATTGGATACGGTTTGGCATCTCTTCAAAATGCAAGTGGACGGCTCTGATATTGTTCAGTTGACGGACGGGTTGTACAACGATTTCGATCCTTGCCCGTTGCCGGATGGACGGGTTGTATTCGTATCGGAACGTCGCGGCGGTTTCATCCGTTGTTTTGACGAAAACGCTTGGTTGCGTGTAACAACTTATGTATTGCACAGCATGAAGAATGACGGTAACGATATTTATCCAATCAGTTTTTTTGAAACAAGCGAATGGCAACCAAGTGTGGATCACAACGGAATGATTGTTTATACTCGTTGGGATTACACTGACCGTGAAAATTGTCTTGGCTCGAATTTTTGGACATGTTTTCCTGATGGACGCAATCCTCGTGCGCCGCACGGGAATTATCCGTTACCTTGGCATACGTTGAATCATCATCCGCTCAATCCGTCAACAGCGTTGCGCAAAATGGATGATTTTGATACAACAAAACCGTTGACTGAATTAGTTGACGATCTTGAATTTCTTATTGGCAAACAACACGGTGATCATCGTTTCGGAAATTGCCCTGATGCTCCGAGTGCGTTGCCGATGACGGAAATGCAGATTCGAGCAATTCCCAATTCGCATCGTTACATTTTTACAGCGGCTCCGCATCACGGCGAAACATTCGGTTCCCTTTGTATTTTGGATTTACGCGAGAAAAACGATTATCACGCCAACCAATTCCGCCGGATCACTCCGTACGTTCCGTTTCCCGAAAGTGAATCGCCTCCACGCGGACAATATCGTTACGGTTCGCCGTTTCCGCTGAGCGAAGATGTGTTCCTTTGCAATTCATGGGAAGATTTGGTTGTTCTTGACCGGTTTGGCAATGAGGAATTAATTTGCGAACGCGAACTCTTACCGATTGGTTACGACCCGCGATTACGACTTACCGAACCGGTTCCGGTTCGTCCGCGTCCCAAACCGCCAACAATTCCGCGTCAAACAGTTCAGGGCGAAGATTTCAGAAACGAAAATCAATCCGCAACCATTGGTGTTGTGAACGTTAATATTGCCGATATGCCGTTGCCGGCGGATCGACCAGTCAAACGACTTCGAGTTTTGCAGGTTATTCCGAAACCCAATCCGTGGATGAATCAACCGGATATTGGTTACGCGCCGGAAAATACGCCACGCATGCCCTTGGGAACGGTTCCGGTGGAAGACGACGGCAGCGTTTTCTTCGAAGCCCCGTCCGGTAAACAACTTTTGTTTCAAATTCTCGATGAACACGGTATGGCTGTCCAAACGATGCGAGCGGTTGCGTTTGTTCACCCAGGCGAACAATTGGTTTGTGTCGGTTGCCACGAACCAACACAATCAACCGTTCCCAATCGCTCTCTTGCTCAAGCGAAAGCGTTTCAACGTCCACCGTCAAAATTGGAACCGGAAATCGGCGAAATTGAGCCAATCAATTTTTATAGAACGGTTCAACCCGTTTTTGAAAAATGTGTTGCCTGTCATAAACAACAGCAAAGTGTTCTTCAAACAATGGATTTTCCAGACTTAAAACCGTACGTTTTCTTTTACGCGGGAGGAATGAGCGGCACAATGGTTCGATCTGGCGAAGCGGGCGGCAGTCGGGCAATACCGAATAATGTTGGAGCGGCAAACAGTCGTCTCGGACGTGCGTTGTTTGATCGGAATCACCGTGACGTTATTTCAGAAACAGATCGCCGCCGAATTATTCTTTGGCTCGACGCCAACGCTCCAAGACTGGGAGCGTTTGTCAACGAAGAATCTCAAAAACAAGGCAAACTCGTTTTACCCGTTTTAGACCAAACACCATGAAACGCTATCGAAAATTCCGAAACGATCAAGTTTTTTTTGAAATTTTACCAACAAATCGTCCGGTAATTCGTATTAAATGCGGAACGAATAAAAAATTGAGAACAACCCCAATATTTCGTTCGACCGGCGCAATTCATTAAATCTGTACAATCCGATTGTTTTGGAAGATATACAGATTTTTTTTGAAAAAATTCTCAACTTCCAGTTTTCAAACGTGGTACTTTGATCTATAGTAATAGTCAATGGTTGAGAAACAGAGCCGAAATTCCGTTTCAAGTAACGTGTTCTTTACCAATCCGATTTCACCAAAATTCATGGGGGACCAATACCATGAGCGCAACGTTTTTACTTACTAGCCGTCAAGCAACGTTTCGGTCCCTAACCACTCACTTAACTGTGAAGGGAACAATCCAGAAAACAAACGTCACTCCTTATCGTTTCACGCTGTTTCTTTTTATTATTGGTACATTTTTTGTCCTTGCTCAACAAGCGATTGCGGAGTCGGGAAATACCAACAAAGGAGGAACAGAGGATGTTTTACGTCAAGATGTTCTGCGTTTTGTTGGACCAAACACGGCAAATATTACTGTTACGGGCGATAGTTATTTGATTCGTCTTAACCGCCGAGCCAACGATGCCGCTAAATACGGAATTGTTGTTCATGGAGTTGATCCGGTTGAGCGGGCATTGCTCTTGGACGCACAAGATGGACGTTGGGACAATTTCGATTTGTTTCGCGCCGCATTGATTGTCGAAGGAATACGCGATCCAAACAAAATTCGTAACTACGAAGAACGACTCAATAAAATCGTTGCAGAAGCCCATGCGCAATTAAAAGCCGGACAGTTAGAAAATTCTCCCGAAGCGTTGATCCGAAAACTATTTGAATTATTACATCAAAAAATCTTGACCAGTCCGTATGATATTGATTGTACGACGTTGGGCAAAGTGCTTGAAACGGGACATTTTAATTGTGTTAGTGCAACAGTTTTATTTAATTGTCTTGCTTACAAAGCCGGTTTGGATGTTTACGCATTGGAAATGCCTGGTCATGCACTGAGTCGTGTCAAATTTAACGGAACATCAATGGATCTTGAAACAACATGTCCCCAATGGTTTGAACTCAAAGACGACATCGCCCGAAAAAATGCAACGTTACAACGTGTTGCGTTGACGTCTCCCAATGAGACATTTCCGGCAACCGGTAATCAATCCCAAAATGTTGCGAATATTCGTTCTGCCGCGCCTTCCGTTTCCGGACAAAATGCGTTTGGACAAAACGTTTCCGAACAAAATGATTTACACCAAAAACTTCGTGAAATTTCACCGGTACAACTCATTGCAACAATTTATTACAATCAAGGAGTTGATTTTCACGCGGAAAAACGTTATGCTGAAGCGGCAATGTCCAATGTTAAAGCGTTACATCTTGATCCGGTCAATGAAACGGCGTGGGGCAATTTTATGGCAGCGATCAACAACTGGTCTATCGAACTGACAACAGAATTGAATCCGAAACGTTATGATATTGCGGCGATGCTTTTGGATCGAGGAGTTTACCTTGATCCGGGTTACGATAAGTTTCAAGCAAATCAACTCCATGTTTATTATTTCTGGATTCGTGATTTAGCGGTTGAAGGGAGAAACGACGATGCAAAAATTGTTTTTGCTCTTGCCGACCAACGGTTGCCCGGAAATAAGGAGCTGGCAAATCTCATGCAGGCAATCGAAAAACGATAATTGTTGATCTTTTAACGAATATTTTATTGACGGATTGCATTTTTTATCACAACCGATTTTATTATGAGTGATTACTTTATTGAACCGCTTTGGAGTCAAGGAGGCGGAGAGCAGATTATTGGAGTAATTATTTTTTTGTTGCTCGTTGTCGGTCAAATCCTCAAAGCGTATTTTGATGCCCGTTCTGTTCAAACAGGGGAAGAGAAAACGTTGCGAAAACCAAAGCCGCATTCTGATTTAGAAGAATCGTTAAATCAGGTTTCATTTTCTCAAGCAACAAAACCTCCGCGTGAACGAAAACGAATTTCGCGAAAATCGTCTCTTGTAACTGAAACTATATCGGAAAACGCACGAAAAACGCGCGGAACGTTAAGCCGCGAACTTGCTCCGCAAGGCGAAGGTTCTCGTTTTGAAACGACAACAGGAACACTTCATTCGTCGCAAATTATTGCTCCATCTATTGAGCCAACTGTTCAACCGATGCTGGAGAGTATGACTGGAATTTATGAAACGGCGTCAGTTGCTTCTGAAAACCAATCACAATCGTTGACGCTGGACGTACAAAAATTGCTTGCCGGTTCTGAAGGATTACGTCAAGCAGTGATTCTTGCCGAAATTTTGAAACGCCCCAATTTTTAGGAAAATAATGTTGAAAAAAACATAAATTACAATGTTGGGATTCACACTGTAAATCAAAGGGTTTGAAGCATTGAAATCACCCGATTTTGCTTCATTATTGTATTGTATATTGCGTTTATAAAATTTGTTCTAAAAATCAATATGTTGACATATCAAGGGTTTTGAAAATATCGTTTCAATAATATTTATGTTTTTTGTTTCATAATATGTAAAAATTGAGCAAAATTGGATTATAAATCCTTTTGATATAACTGTTATAAAATTTGCAAAAGTCCAGGTATAAATTAAATTTTATAAAATTATATTTCACACCGATGATTTGAAATACTAGAAATTACTAATATTTATTTTTTCTGAAAACTGAATAGAGAAAATGAGTAATTTACCTGTATGATTATAATTTGTGTCAAACATTTTTGTTGTACGATATTATAGAAACTAACCTCAGCTCAATTTTAATAAAGGTTTATAAATATTAAAAAACTTCATTGTTAACAAAACACATGAATATGATAAGCGAAAACTTAGAGCTATGTGATACTTTACAAGCTATACTTGATTATGAAATAGCATGCGGTAATACATTACAGCGAATAGATAGGAAACAGTGGCCTAAAATTGATTTATTGATTACATTGAGCGATCCATTCCACATCAATCAAACAGAGGGCAGTGTACATATTGATGACTCTCTTTTACAACAGACAATTAAGTCTTCTGAAAGTCCACTTGAAATTGCTTTTATCGCATACAAACAGCGTCAAGCTATTGCATGTCCTGCGGATAAAGATATTCTTAATCCTGAACTTTGTGTGGAATTACGCAAAATTTATGATTTTGAAATCAAACATGGCAACAAGATTGATCGTATAGACAGATTTGCTTGGGATAAAGTTGATCTTTGTGTTGTATTTGCTTTCCCTTTGAATATTGAAAAACAAAGTGGAAATTTTCAAGTTAGTAAATCCATATTTCGATACGTTAATAAAGACTGCCATTATCCACTTGAAACATCATATACCGCGAAAGATTATAGACAGTCCATTGCGGGACCAAATCAATAACAAAGAGTAGGTGGACGGATTCAACTCCATGTGCCGAACTGCGAATGTGTATTGCTGGCAAAGCGGGAACAAAAATAAAACTTCATCTCGAATTTCTCGAAGG
>JAIRTV010000472.1 GCA_031254675.1 Planctomycetaceae bacterium
AGGTTGCGTTGCCGTTAGGCAACTCGCCTCTGTTTACGGACGGCAATTTGTATTGCCAAATGGTTTGGAATCTGATTGCCAGCCGGAAACAGGGACTAATCGGCTTTCGCCGATGTGATCATCACCCACCTTCTTTCGGCAAAACATCACCCATCTTCTTTCGGCAAAACATCACCCACCTTCTTTCGGCGGAAGGTTACCCATCACTGTTTCCCTTTGGCGTACCGTGCCGCTCTCCTTTGGCGACTTTCTAAACTTCAAACCCTTTTCGATATTCTCTTGTCATCATTGCGTTTGCGGCGTCGTTATCAACAAAAACCTCTTTCTCAACATCAATATTCAAAACCACTCCCAACGACAACGGCGTCCGTTTTAAATTGACACCGTTATCGGTTAAGTGTTTTAGGGTTGATGCAAGAGTTGCTTCGTTGTCGTCTATTGATTTGATCTTTTGTACTGTTTGTTTCAATTCATTGACGGAGACTTTGTTGTTTTCGCCGAGGTAATACGAGATGTTGCCGAGATGCGCAAGCGCAACCGACAACGCCCCACAACGTGCATCCGCTACAACCTTTGATGGGTCGTTTGCCGCAACCGCATCAAGATAATTCGTAATGTGTCGTTCGGTCAATTCAAACTGTGTTAACATTCTGCCGGTGTTGTCTGCACTTTTGAATTCTTTAATCAACTGTCCTTTCTTATCAAAAGCGTAAGACATGGCAAAAGTTTGTCCGGGTTTGTGAAATCCTTGAATGGCATACCCCTCTGTTCCATAAGCAATGACGCCGACCATTGTTCCTTGTTTTGTTCCGACGGGAATGGTACCGTAGGAAGTTTCGAGTCCGCGAACTTCGCTGACCAAACACTTATCGCCGTAATCGTAAATGGCGGTCGAAGTATTCGGTGTGTCGCCGGCATCAACATAATCGGGATTCTTCGTTTCAATATCATAACCAAACCGCCCACCGTAAGTGATAACACTTTTTGGAAAACGGTTGACGTTAAGAATCCAACGGGCAACATCATATTGATGCGAACCCTGATTTCCCATATCGCCGTTGCCGAAAAGACGTTGCCAATGCCAATCGTAAAGCAGTTTTTTCCTTGAGAGCGGTTTAAGCGGAGCCGGTCCCGTCCAAAAATCATAATCACAAGTCTCCGGTATCGGATAATTACCAAGCGAACCAATTGTCTTACGCCGTTTATAAACGAGTACCCGTGCAAAATTGACATCGCCGATTGCCCCGCTACGGATAAACGCAACCAGTTCATTGATGTTTGTTGTCGAACGGCATTGTGTTCCTGTTGCGAACACAATACCAGTCTTTTTCGCCAGATCAACAAGAACGTTGCATTCGTGAAGATTATGCGTGAGCGGTTTCTCAATATAACAATGTTTACCGTGTTGCATTGCCCAAACGGCAGTCAATGCGTGCCAATGATTTGCCGCAGCACAAGCAACAATATCAACCGATTTATCTTCCAGAGCGGGGCGGAAATCACTCAATGGTTTCGGGCGATAGCCGTATTTCTTTTCAACGGTATTGCAGACCATTTCCGCTCGTTTGAAATAAGGATCGGTAATGTAAAGAACTTTTGTCCGCGAATCCTTGCCGAAATAATGAGCGTGGTTGTCGCCGCGAGAACCCGCTCCAACAATACAAACACCAAGTTTGCCGCTTGCCGACCATGCTGTTGCAGGAATAAACAACGGAACCGAAACCACCGAAGCGGCTGTAAGGAAATGACGACGTGTAATCATAATTCAAACCCCTTTCTGGATTCTTCCCGTGACATTAACTTGTTTGCTTCGGTATTGCCGATAAACGTTTCTTTGTCGGTATCAATGTTAAGCATTGCCCCCAACGACAACGGCGTCCGTTTCAAATCAACTCCGTATGCCTCAATATGTTTGACCGTCCTCATTAACGTCTCATCATTATCGTCGGCGGACTTGATTGTTTGCAGTGTTCTTTTCAACTCGTCAACAGAGACCTTATTCTTTTCGCCAAGATAATACGAGATGTTGCCAAGATGCGCAAGTGCTGCTGATATTTCTCCACATCTTGCGTCTGCTGTTACTTTCTTCGGGTCGTTCGCAACGATTGCGTCGAAAAAATTCGCAACGTGTCGATCAGTTGCGTCGTCCGACGAAGTCATTTTGCCGTCTGTTCCAATACTCTTAAATTCTTTGATAACACGACCCTGCAAATCATAAGCGTAGGAGACGGAATAAATATTGCCCTTACCGACCGGAGCTTGAATACCGTAACCTTTGCTGCCGTAAAAGATAATTCCAATAATCGTTCCAACTTTGTTTCCAACCGGTAAATACAACGGCGGCGAAGGTAATCCACGAACTTCGCAAACAATACTCTTCTCACCGTAATTGTAAATCGTAACGGAAGTGTTCGCCGTATCGCCCGCATCAATATAATTCGGATTTTTGGTTTCAACATCATAACCAAGTCGCCCACCGTACGTGAAAACACTTTGCGGGAAACCATTCACGCCCAACGCCCAATGCGAAATATCAAGTCGGTGGGAACATTGATTTCCTAAATCGCCGTTTCCGTAAATCCGTTGCCAATGCCAATCGTAATGAAATTCTTTTCTTGTGAGTGGTTTGAGTGGAGCGGGTCCCGTCCAGAAATCGTAATCAATACCCTTCGGAATAGGATAATTGCCCAATGCGCCGATTGCGGTTCTCGGACGATAACCAACAATACGTGCAAGTTTCACGTCGCCAATACCGCCGTTTTTAATAAAAGCAACAAGTTCGTTGACATTTGTTGTTGACCGCCGTTGTGTTCCTGTTTGGAACACAATACCGGTTTTTTTCGCCGTTGCGGTCAACATCTTGCCTTCCGCAATATCGTAAGTGAGCGGCTTTTCAATGTAACAATGTTTTCCGGCGTTCATTGCCCACAACGCCGTCAAAGCGTGCCAATGATTGCACGAACCGCAATAAATTCCGTCAACGGATTGATCGTCTAGTGCTTGACGAAAATCGCTCAACACTTGCGGACGAAGTTTTTGCCGCTTTTCGATAATACCGGCTAATTTTTCGCCACGGTTGAGATCAGGATCCGCAACGTAAAGAATTTTCGTCCGTTGATCTCTTCCAAAAGAACCGCTCACAACTGTGCTTCGAAGACCGGCGCCAATAAAAGCAATACCGATTTTCTCGTTCGCCGCAGCGGAAACACATTGCGGAATAAATAACGGAACGGATACCGCCGCAGCGGTCTTGAAAAATGTTCGTCTCGTGTGTTTCATTGGTTTGATAAAAGTTATTGTGATAAAAAATTAGAATGTTACACTTTCACCGCCGTCAATACTTCCCAAAGCGCCCCAAACGCCAAATGGCGATGCACCGGAAACATAACCGCTCGCCGCCGGAAGGAATCTGATATTGGTGTAGGGACCATCATCAATGGCGTCCGAAACAAAACGGACACTGCCATCCATTAAACAACAATTCACACCGCCTTTGTGATAACTTGTCGGTGTTGTTATTGTATTATTATCCATGGCGTTAAAATAACAGGAGGCGGAATTAGGCGAATAAACAGTTACAAAAGTCGAATGCAACGGCGTACCGACAAGCCAATTTGTACCGCTTGATGAGGATAGCGTAACGCTTCCTGATAACACGTAATCCACACCTGTCGCTCCGTAAGCGCGGCAAGCACTTCTGTCCAAAAGATAAATCGGATCAGTTCCGTTACACATACCAATTGGAGTTCCGGTTGTGGATCTTATTTGGGCGTCTCTTACTTTTGTGGAGAGAGATGTTCCTACGCCTTGGTAGCCGCCCGGATGAAGACAACGTTCACTGAACATCAATGTATTGCTTGTCCCATCCTTAACTCCTGAGAAGTTGTAAAAAGTGTAATGTCCAAAAGGTCCACGATGTCCACGTCGCTTTGTTGCGGCATTGACAGAAGTGGGACTCACGGCCACGGTGGCTACGGGATTATCGCCATTGTTATAACGGTAATTTGTTCCCTGAATAACGCCTTTATTTTGTGTTCCGGCGCCGGCGTCCGAAGGACATAGCAGGAAAGGCATTTTTTCCGTCAGAGGACAACCCGAATCGAAACCCGCTCCGGCTGACCACCAACTACTTCCACCCGTTGCGGTTGCCACAAGAACAGAGTTAAGGTTTGTCGAGTTAATGTAATCGTAAATCGCTCCCTGTTCAATAGACGGCAAAAGAGAAACAAAAATACCAAAACGGTAGTAACCGTCGGTTGTCGGTCCGTAAGGTCCGCAAACTCCAGCCGGCAATGTCTTGGCAGAATCGTGGTAATTGTGGACGGCAATTCCCAACTGTTTCAATTTGTTGGAACATTGCATTCTCCTTGCCGCTTCGCGCGCGGCTTGAACCGCCGGTAACAGTAACGCAATTAGCACGCCAATAATGGCAATAACAACCAACAATTCCACAAGAGTAAAAGCACTGCGTTTCATAAAATATCTCCTTGTCATTTGAGATTCAATAAATAACCAAACAGAATCATTATTAAATTAAATAAACATTATTCGTCTTCAAAAATATCTTTTGCCGGTTTTCCAAGATCAAACACGGTTGTTGTGGCGGGAATCACCACTTCAAGTGTTGTCGTGTTAACATCCGTGAATTTTTTTTCAACAACCGACCACGAATGTCTTTTTTCTTTGGCTACTTTTTGTTGCCATTCTTCGTATCCTGGTGAGCCTTCCTCGATTGGCGTACCTAATTTGCTGGGTTCGGTATAAACCTTTTTCACAACGGCTTTGTAGTTGCCTTGTGGTGCGCCTTTGTATTTTCCGTTTGTGTACAATTCAACGGAACCTTTTTCGTTTGTGATTCCCGAAGGATACCATTTTGAACTGTCGGTAGGATTGAGCGTGACCATCGCCCCATCAAGCGGTTGACCTTCTTGCGTAAAGGTTAGCGTGCAAGGAGTCAGTTTCGGCAAGTCCGACGGCAACGAAGTACCACTATAACATCCCGAAAAAGGTAACAGAAATATTATGCTAACAGCACATTTCAAAAAATGACATCTATTGAGTTGCATTGGTTTGATAAAAAATTGATTGTTGGTTGTGTGAGTAAAAGCCGCCAAAACAGGAGACTCTTAATAAAAAAACCAAAAACTATAACGTTTCCGATTCGCCGCCGTCAATACTTCCCATTGCTCCCCAAATGCCGAAGGGCGATTCGCCGGACACTTTACCGCTGTCTCCCGGTAAAAATCGAACACTGGCAGCGGGACCATCATCAATTGTTTCCGAAACAAAACGGACACTACCGTCTATCAGGGAAGTATTAACACCGCCGGAGTGATGACTTGACGGTGGCAGTAATGCGTTATAACCGTTACCACTATTGAGATAACACGATGCGGAATTGGGCGACAATGTAGTTACAAAAGCCGTGTACATTCCGTCACCGAGAAGCCAACTTGAACCAAAAACCGTAGAGATATAAGGACCTGCGCTAGAAGAAAAATTGGTCACGCTATAATCCCTACCTCCAGCGCCAAAAGCACGACAAACACTTCTGTCAAGAATGTATTGAGGATTCGAAATATTAGTGAAACCGATATTGCTGCCAGCTGTGGAACCGATTGCGACTACTTTGACGCTTCTAGAATTTGCTCCTCCGCTGACGTAACCTCCTTGGTGGAGACAATGTTCGCTGAAAAACAAGGTATTACTTGTTCCATCGGTAACCGACGCAAGATTGTAAAACGTGTAATAACCGAAAGGTCCACGAAGTCCGATTTTCGGTTTATCTGCATCGCTTGCATTAGGGGCAACCCGACCGGCAGAGGTGGGATTGTCGCCCATACTGCAACGATAATTTGTTCCCTGTGCTTTGTTAGCGGGTTGTGTTCCTCCAGCAGCATCCGAAGAACATAAAAGAAAATCAAGTTTCGGTATTGTCAAAGCAACGTCACCGCCGGCACTGCTCCAGTCCGTTCCCAAGTCCGTTGTTTTAATCTGGTCATAAAGCGAAGCCATTTCAATAAACGGCAATATCGTGACAAAAACGCTTCCGCGATAATAGTCGGTTGTTGTTGGTCCTGGGATGTTGGATTGTCCGGCGGGCAGTGCTTGATAGGTGTCGTGGTAGTTGTGGGTTGCAATCGCAAGTTGTTTCAATTTGTTAGCGCATTGCATTCGTCGTGCCGCTTCGCGCGCTGCTTGAACGGCAGGCAACAGAAGTGCGATTAACACGCCAATAATCGCAATAACCACAAGAAGTTCGACTAGAGTAAAGCCGAATCGTGAAGAGCGAATAGAAGAGAAGAATTTAGTGAAAAAGCGTCGAAAAATCGACCACTCTCCACTATCCGTTCTCAACTTTCCACTCCATATAGCCCCCCCCCCCCTGCGTTACGCAGCTTACCAAGTTTAACATTTGACTTTTCGCAAAAAATATTGCAAAAATCCCGACAACACATTTCACTAAATTTTCCATCATCATTCTCCTTATTTACAAGGTTTTATCAAAATAATTGCGAAACATTCGCCGAAAAACAACACGGCAAAAAATACGAATCACAATTAACTAAGTTTCATAGTTTATGTTAAACAGCAAAAATTGTCAAGCGGAATTTTTGCTTTTAAAAAAATGGAGGTAATTATTCGTCCTATTCAGTGGGAAATGTGTCGTAAGTTTTTATTTTTTCGGTGTCTTCTGTGTTCAATTGATTCCTTGAGAAAAGGATTGTTTCAATTGAACCTGTTTCGTCATAGTAAGTCAGGACGAAAGTTTCGTAGGCAAGTTTGCGAAATAATTAAGAATTTTCTCGGATACCACTACAAAAACGATTCCGGTTTGATAGAATATCACAAGTCGAAAGAAAAAACTCCATCAAATCAAATGGAGCATAACATTTACCCCGAACTATCAGAAAGGATTGACTTTATGGCAAAAAAAACAATTGCTGATGTCGATGTTCAAAACAAAACCGTTTTCATTCGTGTCGATTTCAATGTCCCACTCGATGATCACGGCAAAATTACCGATGACCGACGAATCGAAATGGCATTGCCAACAATTAAATCTGTACTCGACCGCGGCGGGAAAATTATTCTGGCAAGCCATCTCGGACGCCCCAAAGACGCCCCCGATCCAAAATACACCATGAAACCAACCGCCATGCGTCTCGCCGAATTACTCGGTCAACCCGTTGAGTTCGCAACCGATACCATCGGCACAGACGCCAAAGCAAAAGTCCAAGCACTCAAAACCGGCAATATCGTAGTCCTCGAAAATCTACGGTTTCAACCCGGCGAAAAAAACGGCGACGAAACTTTCGCCAAAGAATTAGCAGCATTCGCCGACGTCTATGTCAACGACGCCTTCGGAACCTGTCACCGAACCGACGCCTCCATGTACGCCTTGCCAAAAGCCATGGGATCAAAACCCAAAGTCTGCGGCTTCCTCGTCGAAAAAGAAATCAAATATCTCAGCAACACCATCGCCAATCCACAACACCCCTTTATCGCCATCATCGGCGGTAAAAAAGTATCCGACAAAATCATGGTCATCAAAAACCTGCTCGGAATTTGTGACCAAGTTCTCATCGGCGGCGCAATGGCTTATACATTCAGCTTGGCAAAAGGCGAAAAAGTCGGAAACAGCTTGGTCGAAACCGATAAAATCAATCTCGCAAAAGAACTCATGACTCTCGGCGGTCAAAAACTCGTTTTACCCGTTGATACACATTGCAGCGACAAATTCGCCACCGACGGCAACAAAAAAATCGTTAAAGCCGGCGATATTCCAGACGGTTGGGAAGGTCTCGATATCGGACCAGAAACCGCAAAACTTTATGTCGGCATCGTCAAAAATGCTAAAACTGTCGTTTGGAACGGTCCAATGGGAGTCAGCGAAATGCCTCCATTCGACGAAGGAACAAAAGCGGTCGCTCAAGCGGTTGCCGATAGCAGCGCAATCAGTATTATTGGCGGCGGCGACAGCGCCGCAGCAATTCAACAACTCGGGTTCGCCGACAAAGTTTCCCACGTCAGCACAGGAGGAGGCGCCAGTCTCGAAATGCTCGAAGGAAAACAATTCGCCGCCGTCAATCTTCTCGACGAACAAAATTAGCAAACAAAGATTCAATAATTAAGATTATTTGTCCTTTGCGGATATTATTATTGCGAAATCACGAAAAATGGGAATTTTTTTAATAATTCACGTTAATTTTTCGTGATTTTCGTGTTTTTATGCTAGAATGATAGACTAGTTTTCATTACCTTTTTGTGATTGCGGTTGTTTTTCATGCTGTTGAATAGTCTATGGGTAGAGCAACAATTATTGGTCTGGTGCTTGGTTGGTTCCTGATGTGCATGTCGATTGCGCTTGGTGGTCTTGACAAGTTCACTATGTTTTGGGATCCCCCCTCTGTGCTAATCGTGTTTGGCGGAGCAATTGCAGCGGTGTTGGGTGCTTATCCTCTGTCAGCGTTTCTGCAATCGGCAAATTATATCAAAATCCCTTTCACCGCAAAAGAACAAAATGTGTTAGAAACAATTATGCAAATTGTTTCTCTATCGGAAACCGCACGACGCGAAGGATTATTGTCGCTCGAAAACCGTATGGAAGAAATCGACAACCCATTTCTCGCAACAGGATTACGTATGGCGGTGGACGGTATTTCGCCGGAAGTGGTCGAAGGAATTATGAACACCGAAATCGACGCCGTTAATGCTCGCCATGTTTACGGTCAAGGTGTTCTCGCTAACTACGGCAAATATGCTCCGGCGTTTGGAATGATTGGGACATTGATGGGGTTGGTGATGATGCTTGGTGATTTAGACCCGGATACGATTGGAACCGGTATGGCGGTTGCCTTGCTGACAACACTTTATGGAGCGGTTATCTCGAACCTCATGCTTCTTCCATGGGCGGACAAACTCGGATTTATCAACGCCAGCGAAATTCAAACCATGGAAATTACCCTCAAAGGTGTAATTGCGATTCAGTCAGGAGAAAACCCACGAGTAATCAAACAAAAATTGCTCATGTATCTGCCACCCAAAGATAGACCCGAAGACGAAGAAAACGAATAAGATCGTTAAGATCGTTAATATTGTAAATATCTATTTTGAAACACGAATAGAATTTAGCGTGTAACGAAACATACTTAAATGACTTTTATCAATCCGGCAGCGTGGTTTCTCCTATTGTTGGCGATTCCTATTATTCTGTTTTATATTCTCAAGATTCGTCTTCGGCAGGAGTCGGTTTCAACGATTATGTTTTGGCAACAAGTTTTTGAAGAACGTCGTTCACGTTCGTTCTGGCGGTGGTTGCGGCATATTCTTTCGTTGGTGTTGAGTTTATTGTTTCTATTTTTGCTTACGGGATCTGTTTTGAACCCTGTTTGGGATTCACGTCAAAAACCAGCGCGATGTGTGATTATCGTTGACAATTCCGCCGGAATGAATACCGTAACAGATTCGCGCGGAACAACTCGTCTTGATCAGGTAAAAAGCCAATTGAACCGTATCTTAACGACCAACGCTGTTGCCCGTCAAACCGCAATCATTACCGCCGGAGGAACTCCACAAATTATTGTCGGGTTTACCGATCATCTTGGAACATTGCGCCGTTGCGTCGAATCAATCAAGCCAACCGATTACGCAACCACATTGGCTTCTGCTGTTGAATTATCGGAACAGTTAATTGCTTCGGAGGAAAACTCGTTGATTTGGATTTACACTGATGGTTGTGTTTCGAATTTAACCGATCTGATGAAAAAACCGAACATTCATTTTTTTCCAGTCGGTTCGCCAACGGATAACATTGGTATTACGCGATTTCAACCGCGTCGTTCATTGGGTGATGCGGTTGGTTATGAAACGCTTATTGAAATGGTCAATTTTGGTACGGAATCGGTTGAAGCTCGGCTGGAAGTGGAACTCGACAATCGGATTGTTGATGTATTTCCCTGTCAGCTGGAACCGAATCAGCCGCAAACAAAAATTGTTTCTAATATTTCGTTGCAAGGCGGTTTGCTTCGGGCAACCTTGAAGCCTACTGTGATTCCAGAGGATGCTTTTCCGACGGACGATATCGCGGTGGCGTTTTTGCCGGAACGCACAACACAACACGTTTATCTTTTTGGAACGGAAAATTTTTTCCTTCTCAAGGTTTTGCAATCGCAACCGAATATTGAGTTGCATTTTTTATCGGCGTTGCCGAATCGTGTTCCCGACGACGGTATTTTGGTGTTACATCAAACGATTCCTGAAACAATTCCGGCGGGCAATGTATTGATTATTGATCCGCGTAACAGTTGTGATTGGTTTGAAGTTGGTGATCTGATTGATGTTCCCATCATTTCCAAAGAACAGTCGGCGTCGCCATTTTTGAAATTTGTTCATCTGACCAATTTGACAATTACGGGCGCGCGAAAATTAACGTTCCAAAATCGCCGCACGGAAATGTTGGCGGAGACGCCGGAATCATTGCCGATTTATGTTTATTGCGACAACATTTTGATATTAACCGCCGATTTAACACGGAGTGATCTGGCACTTCGTACGGCGTTTCCAATTTTAGTGGCACAAGCGTTGACGCAGTTTCGCGGCAATGGCGGTGAATTGGAACAAACGTATTCCACCAAGGAACCGGTTAGCCTGAAATTAAAAACCGCAAACGAACAAATTACCGTAACTTCTCCATCAGGTTTTTCGCAACAATTTCCGGTTAAATCGAATACGGTATCACTTGGCATGTTGCCGGAATGTGGTGTTTGGACAATTCAGGACGGAACGAATAAACCGATTCGTATTGCGTGCAATTTGTCCAACGTTTCAGAAAGTAATTTACGACTTGCGCCGGAATCTTTTTATGCTCAAGATACCCAAAACACACAAATACTCAATTCTGCGTCGTTACGCACCACGCACCCAATCTGGTTTTGGTTGGCAATTAGTGCGTTGGCTCTGTGCGTTACGGAATGGTTTTTGTATCAACGTCGTTGGATTGATTAAATCCCAATTGAACAACACCCATCCTACTCTCAATTCCTTCAAGGAAGGAAAAAATTCTGATTTTTTTGACAACACGACTTTGTTAATCTATACTACAAAAATGATCAATTAAATAATCGAATCGGATAATTTTTTTTCTTTGTTTCGTTTCACTTTTTTACCAATTTACTAACATGGATAATAATTTTTACACGGTGCTTGCAGTAGGTTTTATGTTGCTTGCCGTAATCGTTATTTCGGTTCTGGTGTTGATTGTCAAACGTTATCGACGTTGTCCGAGTAACCGGATTCTTGTTGTTTACGGCAAGAGCGGCAAGGGGCAGTCTTCTCTTTGTATTCACGGTGGTGCGCGGTTTATTTTGCCGGTAATTCAAGACTACGCTTATTTGAGTCTTGAACCAATGCAGATTGAAATCCCTTTACGTGGGGCGTTGTCGATGGAAAATATTCGCGTCAATGTTCCCAGTGTGTTTACGGTGGCGATTGGAACAACATCGGAACAAATGCAAAATGCGGCTGTTCGGCTTCTGGGCTTGACGAAAGTCCAGATTTCAAAACAAGCCGAAGACATCATCTTCGGGCAACTCCGCCAAGTGATCGCGTCCATGCACATCGAAGAAATTAACCGTGACCGCGAAACTTTTCTGGCGAATATTACCGCATCACTCGAACCGGAATTACGCAAAATTGGTTTGGTGTTGATCAATGTCAATATTACGGATATTACGGACGAAAGCGGTTATATTGAAGCGATTGGTCGGAAAGCGGCATCGGAAGCGATTCAGAAAGCACGCGGTGATGTTGCCGACAACGAAAAGATGGGTGAAATTCGTGTTGCTGAAGCGGAACAAGCAAAGGCGGTTAATGTTGCCAACGCGGTGAAAATCCAGATGATTGGAACACGTGAAGCTGAACGCGATAAGGAAGTGAAATTGGCGGAGTTGACACGTGATCAAGCGATCCAAGTTGCGGATTTGAAAAAAGAGCAAACGGTTGGTGAGCAGACGGCGGCGTTCCTTTGCGAGGCGCAAGTCAAACAATCTGAACGTGATATGCGTATTCAGACGGCGGAAGCGAATGCGATGGCGGTGGAAGGTGAAAACCGAGCAAAAGCGACGGTTGC
>JAIRTV010000577.1 GCA_031254675.1 Planctomycetaceae bacterium
CTGATTATTTATAACACTAACAGGATTACACGATGTCTGCGGAATAATCTCATGTAAAAAATCAATATGAATAGCCCGCCAATCGTTCAACTTCGCAAGCGCATCCTCATTCTGCGGATTTCGAATGAGCTGATCTCCGGCGTCATTGATTTCATGTATCGTATATTGATGTCTCATATCTCACAATAAATTTATAAAATCTTCACACTCTCTAAAACATAATAATCTTATAAAAAGCCTATTCTTTTGTCAACAATCAAAACACCTAAAATGATACTTTGTTTTTGTGCTATTAAATTAGAATGGTTTTATTAATGGTCAAGTGCAAGCGGAATTGACGCACTCCAGTGTGTTTAAAATGTCATTGGGCGTGCCAATTCCGCTTGCACTCGACCATTTATCTCTATTATGTTAAGCGGAATATCCAAAAAACGTATGATTTTTCTGCTGCGAATATTTATAGAAATACGGTCAAGATTGGCGTATCAAAACGCGGAAATAACACATCAACGTCTTCACAGTTTGGGAATGAACACCATTGGAAATTGTAGCGATATTGGTAATCCCGATCAGGTCGAAAAATGTTTTAAAAAATTCAATTAGAAACAGAATGGTTGGAAGTGTTGATTCATGATTTACTTTCCAAGATTGATAAAGAAAGTTTCCAAAATAAAGATTGACCGAAATTGTCTATCGCATTATGATAGTATTATGAATTTTGTTTTGTTGTCAACATGTTTATTTAATGAGCAATGTCTGACAATTGTAGTTTACTTTATTTGTTTTATAAAAGGAGAATACCGATGACAGGAATTAGTGATTGTTTCTTTTTTCTTGTGTTCCTTTACGAAAAATTGATCGCGTTGTTTAATTTTTTGAAAAAAGGATTTACAAAAATGGGATTTGCAAAAAATGAATTTTCAGCGATGTTAAATTTAGGTAGTTTAGTAAATCGGAGGGGGGGGCTCTAGATAATGCTTTCACATTGGTTGAGCTTTTAGTTGTGATTGCGATTATTGGTGTGTTGATTGCGTTACTTTTACCTGCCGTTCAAGCCGCGAGAGAAGCCGCAAGACGAACGCAGTGTAATAACAAAATTAAACAGATCGCTTTAGCATTGCACAATTATCACAATGTTCACGATGCGTTACCCGCTTTGAGATGGGGAACACCAAAAAATTATACCACGACTGTTACATCTCAGTTAAATCGAATATCAATTCGTGTTGCGCTTTGTCCATTTTTAGAACAAACTACAATTTATGAAGCGTGTTGGAATTCTTCCTATGGTCCTTGGGACACGGCTGATTCCTGTTTTGCCAAAGAACCTGATATTTACCATTGTCCCAGCGAATCCAACTCCACCGATTCCCCAATCGGAACAACAGCAGGGAAACCCAATTACTATTTTGCCTCCGCAGATCGACCACAAAGTTCAAGTAGTATAGCTCCACAAAATAATGTGCGTTGTGTATTTATGGCAGGACATTGGAGATCGTTAGCGTACATAACTGATGGAACAAGTAATACAATGGGAATTTCTGAATCAATTAGACCGACCGCAACTGATTCACTAGGAGCAATTGGTATCATAATTTGGACAAATCCTCAAGGATTAATCACTACCTATTGGGACAAAACTGCCAAAAAATTTAAACCAACTACAACGCTAACGACTACTTTTGCTCTTCGTGGGTCGCGTTGGGCGGATGGGTCAATATGGTATGGAGCATTTACAGCAGCCATTCCACCTAATGGTCCTTCCTTTTGTCAAAATAATGCGCCCGATGACTATTCTCTTCTCACTCCAACCAGTTATCATTCCGGTGGAGTTATTGTTGGTTTTTTGGATGGAAGTAGTCGCTTTGTTTCAGAAACCATTGATTGCGGTAATCAGGCAACAACATCATGGGTTCCCGTTAATGACTGTCGGGTAAGTGATTATGGAATTTGGGGCGGCATGATTACTCCCAATTGTGGCGAATCCACATCGTTACAATAATTTTTATAACGTAATATAATTACCTATAAATGTAAAATTAACTCCTAATTAATTATGAATCGATTTTTGTTTTTAATATTAATTGTGTTTATTTTTGCTGGTTGTGGACAACGTGTTCATGATATCGAAGGCAATATAACACTTGACGGTAAGCCACTTGTTTCCGGTTATATTGTCTTTTTCGGGAATAACGGAAAAGGTATTGAAGGCGGAGCAAGAATTACCGACGGAAAATATAGCGGTAAAGCAGCAAGGGGAATGAATCTTGTGAAGGTTCAGGGATTTTTCGAGAACGATAAACCAATTCCCGATCCTGATTTTCCCGGCTCGTTTATTACAACTCAAAAGGCGACAAAAGATGAACTTCATTGGGATAATCCCAATTTAATCATCAATCTTTCGTCCGATGTCATTGACATTCACTTACAATCCTCCAAATAAGAAAGGTAATATAAATTTATGAAACGTTTAATAATATTGTTTTTGATTTTTGTTAGTTCACCGATGTTTGCTCAGAATAACGATTCACTTCCAATTACGGTACCGAATATTTACCGCTTGGAAGATGACCAACTTTGTTTGGAAGTGGACGGTCTGGGACGACTTATCCATTTGGAAAATAAATTGTCTGGAAAAGGAAATATCATTCTTCAACCGACAAATGAAGCATTCAAAATGGTGTGTAAAAAAGATGAAAATTGGGAAACAGTTATTGTTCCCAAACAGCAAACGTACAAAATAACAAAAATAGAAAATACGATTCGAATTGTCATTGATCACATCAAAATCAATAACACGCCTACTGATTTGGCATTGACAATGAATATCACGCTTAAAGACGGAACATTACATTTTGGTGCAGAATTTGATAATCAGGAAAATGATTTGACGGTTGTTGAATTTTGTTATCCTCGTATTTCCGTTATAAAATCGCTTGGTAACGGAAAAAAATTTGATCTTCTTTTACCATTACAAATGGGTCGGCGCATACCGAATTTTGCGGATTATAAAGGAAGTTTTGTCAACACTTATCCTGGTCCTCTCAGTATGCAGTGGATGGCGTTAACCGACGATGAAGAAACGCTTTACGTTTCTGGTCGAGATTCCGAATTTTACACAACGACATTATCTGCTGGAGCAGGAAACGGTGCCGGTTTGACAATAACACGATTTTTGTTCGTTAAACCGGAAGAAAAAAGAGTAACACCGGAAACGATTCTTCAACTTTATTCCGGTTCATGGCATCGTGCTGCTCAAGAATACCGGACGTGGGCTTCGTCTTGGAGAACAAATCGGACAAAACCGGATTGGGTACGTGATATGGTTGGCTATTTTCTCGTCATCAATAAGCAACAATATGGCGATGAGATGTGGGCTTACGAAACATTACCGAAACTTTATGATCTGGCAAAAAATCATGGTTTTGATACTCTTGGTTTGTTCGGTTGGTATCAAGGTGGACACGATAACACTTATCCCGATATTCAGGTTGGTCAAACCTTGGGCGGTGCGGAAAAATTGCGCGAAAACATAAAAAAAGTACAACAAAACGGCGGTCACGTAACACTTTATGTGCAAGGACATTTAATAGATGTCACAAGTGATTTTTATAAACGTTACGGTTCGCAGGTTGAAGGAAAATCACATTGGGGTTCGCCGTATTTTGAACATTACAATAAATCAAGTCAAAGTGAATTTCTAAGACTTTTTACAAATAAAGTTTTTTCAACTGCCTGTCCTTCCAGTTCGTTTTGGCAGGATCGAATGGTACAAAATGTTGATTTTGTTGCCGGTTTTGGCGCAGACGGAATGTTGGTTGATCAGATTGGCGGAATGCCGCCAAAACCATGTTTCAATAATGAACATCAACATCCAAAAGATTGTCCGGGATTGTCTTATGTTTCTGGTCGAATTGCTTTGCTCAATAAAATGTGGAACCGAACGCGAGAAGTGGACGGTGTTCGAGGTAAAGATTTTGCGTTTTTGACGGAAAACATTACTGATATTTATTCTCAATTCGCTGATTTATTGCACGGAATTGATACAACTCCGGGAACAACAGCTTTTCCTGAAATGTTTCGATATTGTTTTCCTGAAACAATGATAACAATACGAAATCCAAGTCCGTTCATTTCCGAAACATTTGTGAATTATGCAATAACTTACGGTTTAGTGATGGAAATGGAAATTCGTTATCGAAATGATTGCGAATATATTTTGCAGGATCGCTCTGCCTCACAACGAGAATATGCTGCCAAGATCGGAATGTTACGAAGACAATATCGCAACGTTTTAGGACATGCCCGATTTGTCGACGAAGAATCACTCGACAATGGCAATCGTAACATTAAATGTAAAGCATTTGAATCGGAAACTCAGTCAGAAAAACGTATTGCTGTTGTTCTTTGGAATCCGACAGACAAACCGCAAACACCAAAACTCACTGTAAAAGGTTACAAACCGATTGAAATCGCAACTGTCGATGGAAAATTCGTCACACCGGAATTACCAACAACAATTGCTCCGCAACATATTGTTCTTGCCATTTACGCCAAAGACCAATAAATTATACTTTCAACTGTCCTCATTATGATGTTCAATTTTTTTTGAAGCAGAAATGTAGTTGTTTCGCCAATATTAATTTATGCATACAACTATGATTCTTCATGCTGGTGAGATGCCGGCGTTCTAAAGCATAAAAAATCGAAACTTCAAAATGATGACCGATAAAAATATATTACGTCAATTTAAACATTTAATTATTATGATTACAGAAAGTACAATAGGAATTTTTATGAAACGTTTAATAACATTGTTTTTGATTTTTGTTAATTGTTCTGTGTTTGCTCAGGACAATGATTCGTACCGGATTTTTCCTTCAGAACAATTCCGTTTCGATCATGTGAAAACAAACGGTATTGATGTTACACTTGAGAATAACACCCTGATTTGTCAGCAGGCGGTACAAGGTGATTTGCCGCAATTTTCAATTGATGTTTCGTGGGATATTGATAAATATCCTGTTCTCCACATTGAAGCGGAAAACCTTGATCAAAATAATTTGGTACGATTTTATTTGAAATTTAATCCGCAACAAAAAAATGATCAGATTCCTTTACTACCTTATCTTGATATTCCTGTTCGTGAAAAAGTACAGAAAGATATTTTGTCTAGTGATTCGGGACTCCAAAAAGACGTTATTGAAAAACTAAAAGGAATACGCGGTTATCCCGGTGATACGAAAAGACGCTACAAAAAACCGTCACAAATAAGCGGAACTATCGAGCAGATTCTTTTTGTTATGTACCAAAATGGTTTACCGCGAAAATTTAAGATAACAAAAATAGAAGTGGTTAAATTAACAAAAATTGATCAACCGGATTTTTTGAATTATTCATCTGAAAAATTCTTTCCGTTTATTGATTGTTATGGTCAGTTTATTC
>JAIRTV010000607.1 GCA_031254675.1 Planctomycetaceae bacterium
GAATTTTTACCACAAAACAATAATTCCGCATGCGACACTCTCCACGATCATCAACTACAAGGGGTTAGTCGGCTATCGCCAATGTCTATTTGGTGGGCGACCTTTCGCCGAAAGGTCGCGTCGGCGATAGCCGACTTGACCCTGTGACCGGCTGGCAATTGGATTCCAAACCGTTTGGCAATACAAATTGCTGTCCGAAAACAGGGGCTAGTCGGCTGGCGCCGACGTGATGTTTCGGCGAAACATCACCCACCTGCCTGCAAATGAGTCATTTCCGCTTGCAAATGTGCCATTTCCGCCGGAAACGACACCAACTTTCAGGTGAGCAACCTTTCTTAGAGAAGGGTTAGAGAAAAGGCCTAATAAAAAAAATTCTGTGTTTTCTGTGTTTTCCGTGTTCAAATCGAAAGATGAATAAAAAAAGATGCTTTTAGAGTCCCCTTAAAAGGGTTCCCTATAACAACTTGAAAGTGAACTTTCATCTCCAACCTAATTTTTCGTAGGCGTTTGCGGTCATTTTCTCTATTGCGTGTAACCGCAGCAATGTTCAAGACAATACATTGCCAAAATGGATTACCGGAGTCGCAATGGAAACGGCGAATATTCCAGCATTATGAGAAACCGATGAAGTTATCAGTATTCGAGGGCAATGATAATGATTACTGACTGATCATAAAATGTTTTCAGGATTGGGGCGACGATTATTTTCGGTTATTGAGGCGGGCATTCCACCAACAAATAACTTAGCAAAACCAACATCCCACGAAAATATACGGTAAAACAGGGATGCCACACCACAAACCCATGCTCCACATCATATACCTATAATCCCAAAGAGGCGGCTTCATTTTCGTGCAAGAGACGTTGTCCTTCGAGGAGAATAATTACTTCTTCGCTGACTTTGCCCATCCCTTGAATATATCGGGCGCTATCCGCTCCCGCTGTTTTGGGCGGCGGAGAAATTTGATCGTCGTCAATATTTCGGACTTCATTGACGGTGTCCACCACCAAACCAACTTGCGAACCACCAATATTGACCACAATAATACAAGTGCGTTCATCATAATTTCGCGGCTCCATATTAAACCGCAACCGCATGTCAAGAACCGGAATCACTTGACCACGAAGATTCACAACCCCCTTCACAAAAATCGGCATGTCAGGAACTTCCGTAATCTTTTGCATCCCAACAATCTCCGTAACATAACGTATCTCAATACCATAGTCTTCTCTTCCAAGACGAAATGTAAGATACATGTTTTTCAGCGTATCTTCATTTTCAAGAGATATTTGCTCAATTGATTCGTTCAATTTATTCAATTCGCTTGCAGAAACACTATTTTGGGCAGAAGGATTAGTCGGCATAACAGCTCCTCAAATTAATAAATGGTTAGGGATTGGTCGAATAAAATTCGCTCCGCCAATCAGTTGACGTCGCCAATTCCGGCAACACAAAGACTATTGATATTACCGTTGAGAAAAAAAGAGCAATTTGTCTAATTATATCTCCGATTTGGCAAAAATCAAAAAAGATAACTCTTTTAATTTTTCCTCTCGACAGAATAACAGGAAAATTGATATAATTCTCCCAACATTCGCAAACAATATCTGCAAAATTATATCTTTTTTCCCCCGCGATTCCAGTTAGCAAACAATGGTCGAAAAAAAAAATCGGAAAAATAAGAACGAATTGACCGGTTACGAGAAAATTTTGCCGGTTCAAGATTCGGTTGTGGCAGTTGACTCGGTTGATGTGCAACACCGATTAGGGGCAGTCGCGTTCGTAGAACATATCGCCGAAGAACACGAAGACAATACGAACATTTTTTCGTTAGAAACACTTCGAGACGCATTTTCCAATCTTGCCGGAGATGAGCGAAAAGTTGAAAACGAAGAAGAACCTGACGACGAAACGTTTGCTCTCGACGAAACCAACGAATCACTGTCGGATACGGAAATTGTTTCCGACTTGGAGTCGGACGCGGAACAAACAGTCGACTTGAGTCCCAAAACGATTTTAGAAGCAATGCTTTTTGTTGGTAATCGGGACAATCGCCCTTTGAGTGCGGTTCGGGCGGCTGAAAAAATGAGGAATGTCACACCAGAAGAAATTGAGGAAATGGTTATTCTGCTCAATCAGGATTATCAACAACTCGGGTGTCCGTACACGATTCGGAAAGAATCAGACGGTTACCGAATGGTTTTGCGGTCTGAATTCGAACCGATTCTTGTAAGATTTTACGGCAAAACCCGCGAAGCAAAATTATCCCAACAGACAATTGATACATTAGCGGTTGTTGCGTACCGTCAACCCATTTCGGCGGAAGAAGTTCAGAAAATCCGCCGTCAACCGAGTTCCATGTTGCTGAATCAGTTGGTTCGACGTGGTTTGCTCGGCGTCGAACGCGAAATCCGCGACAAGAAAAAAATTCTCCTTTACCGGACAACAAATCGGTTTCTCGAACTTTTTCAACTCAATTCCATCAACGATTTACCAATTTCCGAAGAAATCGAGTTTCGATAAAAGTTAAGCACCAACATCACTCGGTTAGAACATAAAATACCGAATCATCCATTTTAAGGCAAAAAAAAGGGAAGACCAAATGAATGATCTTCCCATTTTATTCCTCGTTTTTGTTTTGCAACAAATATTGGGTTGCGTTTTTACTTACGGCGAAAACGCCGGACAATTGGTATTCCCAATATGACCGCTGTTCCAAAAATCAACCATGATGCCGGTTCTGGAGTCACCGGCGCAGAGTCAAAAGAAACAGTAATCATACCCTCTAAAGATTCCACTCTGATACCGGAAGCAATACCTACCTGATAAAGAAAACTATCCAAAGAACCTGTGGGACCTGTAAAAGCAAAATCCAGATTCAAATGTTGATCCGCGTCAAGAAGGTCAATAAATTCAGAGGCTGTTAACGTAAGCCCCGGATACAAGTCACTTTGTGTTCCTAGAGTACGATAAGCAGGATCTCCTTCGGACAAATTAATCGCTTCGGTTACAGTATAAGCCACATCAAATTCATTAACATTCGTAACATCAAGCGGTATGGGACCATTTCCCTTGTCAGCCGTAACACTCAATGTGTAGCTCACTGTTCCTGCGTAAACGGTATTGGCAGGAACAGAAAAATCGCCCCCGTAATCATCATTGGTAAAATAAAAAGAGGATGTCAAGCCCAACGGAAATTCAAACACAAAACTATTAGCGGTACTCAAATCGTAACTAGAAAAATCTAGTTCAACACTAGCTGATTGACCGCCTGGAACTTTGCCAAATGTAAAGGACTCTGAGAGGTATTCAGCTTGAGCCGATACAACAGACACGACAGAAAACACTAAAGACAATAGTGTGATGCAATGAGTTTTCATAATCTTTCTCCTTTGTACAATTTGTTTGACCTTGACCGATAGGAGCAATTGTCTTCAGATTATGCGAACACAGATAGTCGAATTACAGGACAATTACCGGTTTTGGTGCAAACATTGTCGAGCGACCATCACACAGGAAAATAAAAAATATGCTCTAGTTATCAGTTTCAGTACAACACGTTGTTAATAAAATACTTAAAAAGTTACGGTAAAATAAATCAACTAATTTTAAATTATATCTAGAACGAAATAAAATTTCAAGTGAAAAAATAGAAAATTCAGAAAAATTTTCCTAAAACTTCAAATGCAAAATTTACAAATTTCACTGGATATTCAAAAAAACTGTTGAATAGTTACCTTGAACAAAACAAGATTCAAAGTAAAATAACGAAATCGAATCTTTAATTGCTAAAAGATTGAGTACGGATTAATTTTCATTCAAAGTAAAAAAACATGTTTACACTCGAAGTTGTTCGCAATCCCAAACCGTTGCAACCGCCCAAAGCGGCTATTCTTGATTTTGACGGAACAATTAGTTTGATCCGTGAAGGTTGGCAACAAGTGATGATCCCGTTGTTTATTGAAGTTCTTGCTGAAACTCCTGGCGGAAAAAAGGAAACATCCACAGAGTTGGAGCATGCTGTTCGGGAATTTGTTGATTTGTTGACCGGCAAGCAAACTATTTATCAATGTATCAGATTGGCGGAAGAAGTTACCAAGCGGAATGGAATTCCGCATGAGCCGTTGGTCTATAAACACGAATATCATCGACGTTTACTCCAACGTATCAATCACCGACTCGAAGCACTGAAAGCGGGATGTGATCCAACAGATCATCTTGTACCTGGTTCCTATGATCTCCTTCAAACGCTTCGCCAACACGGGTTGGTTGTCTATCTTGCAAGCGGAACCGATGAAATGTTCGTCAAAGAAGAAGCCGAATTACTCCAAGTAACTCACTATTTCAACGGTGGTGTTTACGGCGCCCAAGATGATCACAAAACATTCTCAAAAGCAATGGTCATTCAACGAATTATCGCAGAAAATAAACTTCAAGGTCGAGAGTTAATTGGATTTGGCGATGGGTATGTTGAAATCGAAAATGTTCATGAAATTGGTGGTTTTGCTGTTGGGGTTGCCACGAATGAATCGGAACGCTCAGGAATTGACGATTGGAAGCGGAACCGGTTGATTGGAGCCGGTGCCGATTTGATTATTCCGGATTACTCCAATATAAAACAACTCGAATCACAAATTTTCAATTCAATCAATTAACATCGACAAAATTCGGTTAAGAAGGATTTTAGATTAAAAGGGATTTTCAAACAAGTTTTGTTAGACCTTTTCTCTGACCTTTTTGTATTGTTAATTCGTGGTTTGTGATAGCACAGATGAGAGTTGTCTGAATACGGAATGTTTTAATGGTTCGATTTACGTATTCCATTGTCCGGTATTCACGCCAATATTCCAAAGGAATTTGTTCTCTCCAAGGGAATACGGTTAGAGTGTCCGCCAATTCGCCAACACCAAAAAACTTTTCGTAATTCCTCCACTGATATATTACAACTGAACTTTTGCAAAATTAATTGACGATTTTATGAAACAAATAATCGGATTATCGGGACGGAAGAATTCACATTATTCGTCCCGCCATTCAACAAGCTCTGACCGAAGCCTGCCGCATCGCCGCAAAACTCGCCTCATCGCAATAACATATCGCCAGAATAATATCGAAATTCGTAAATCTTTTGGTATTAAGAACTTCTAGCAATATCTTTAACAACATTCGGACGCACACAACGGCAACCGAATTCTACAACATCAAAAAATATTGATGCCCTGTTTTCGACTTTCAAAAGAATTAGAAAAATTATCTTGATTTATAACAGTTCTTGCTGTTAAATATATTTAATAAATTTAGCGACATTTTGACTACCCATTGTGAAGTAGTGAACAGTTCGCGGTGATCCAACACATTTTCTAAACAAGGAAATTACACATGAAAAACTTTAAGAAAAACACGTTGAACAATTTGGTGAATCATTCAATGTTAAAATGGACAAGAAGAATTGCGAGAAAACAATATGAAAATCTGAAAATTGGTTTTACTTTGGTCGAACTTCTTGTGGTGATTGCGATTATTGGTGTTTTAATCGCTCTTCTGTTGCCTGCCGTTCAAGCCGCGAGAGAAGCGGCAAGGCGAATGCAATGTTCCAACCACCTCAAACAACTCGGAATTGCTGTTCACAACTTTCACGACAGCCGATCAGCATTGCCACCACTTAGTATTATCGGTGTAAATAATAGTAACTCTGAATACCGGCGTTCGGCTTCCGTTTGGGTACACCTGTTTCCATTTGTAGAACAACAGGCACTCTATGATTATTGTACAACAAGAAACAAAATGTTGGTTGAAGAATTTAACAACACTTGGTGGCACAACGACAGTACCTCGTCAACCGCTCCGATGAATGAATCTATACGCAAAGGATTTGGTTCTGTTTCTGTAATGATTTGTCCGTCTCGTCATTCCGGTGGTACTTACGTTCCTCAACAATCTTCCGGTTTGAACGATGCGGCAACAGGCGGACCTCGCGGCGATTATGCGATTCCGTTTGTCCATGTTTATCCAAGTGGTGGCGGAAATTGGTGGAAATATTTTCGGAACGATAATACAGACACCGCAGTTATTCCACACGCATTGGCAACAAATAATAGAAGTCCTCTTGTTCGTGCCGATGGGCAATGGGTATCGGGAAACTATAATTGGGAATTGACGGCAACAATGTCCCGATGGGAAGATGGCTCTTCCAACCAATTTTTAGTAGGTGAAAAAAATATTCCGTTCGAACAGTTAAATGCCTGCGAAGCAACTTCCGCCGATAATTCAAAATCATTG